>JANORH010000416.1:0-41741 GCA_031415215.1 Alphaproteobacteria bacterium
GATGCGCGGGGCGATGCCGCCGGAGACATAGATCCCGCCTCGCGCGCCGAAGGTCAGGGCCAGATTTCCGGCCACGCCTCCCAGGATGCCGCAGAACCGGTCCAGAGCCTCGGCGGCGAGTACGTCACCGACCAGGCCCTCTGTCGTGACCGCTATCTCGTCAGGCAACGCGGCGGGCTTGCCCTGCATATCCGCCAACGCACAGTAGAGATCAAATAGCCCCTGACCCGACAGCACGCGCTCGATCGAGACCCGACCATGCCGCGCCTGCAGCCGGCGCCAGACCTCGACCTCAACTTCGTCGCAGGGGGCGAAGCCAGCGTGGCCGCCTTCTGTGGAGATGGTGATGTCGCCGCGTTCGCTGCGGGCCAGGGCGGCGACGCCGAAGCCGGTCCCGGCCCCCAGGGCCACGACCGGGCAGTGATGGCTGCGCGGGACGGGCGGTCCCAGTTGCCGGAGATCCGGCCCGTCCAGCTGCGGGCAGCCCAGCGCCTGGGCAGCGAAGTCGTTGATCAGCGAGATGGCTTCAAACTCGAACTGGGCCACCAGATCGCCTTCAGACACCACCCAGTGCAGGTTGGTGAACTCGATCTCGCCGTCCAGCACCGGCCCGGCCACGGCAATCACGGCGCGCGGCGGGCACTTCTTGCCGGCGGTGGTGTCGATGTACTCGACCATCACGTCGGCGAGGCTTGCGTACTGTTTGCAGGTAAAGATGCGGGGGTGGCGGACGTGGCCCTGCGCGTCGACCAGGGCAAACCGGGCGTTGGTGCCGCCCACGTCGCCGACCAGGCCGACCCATTGCGATTTCATCAGGCATCCTCGAACAGCGCGCACGCGCCGGTGTCAGCTGGACCCGCCGCACGGCGCATCCAGCCAAAGAGTTCGCGCCCATAGCCGGAAGCCGCGCGTGGCGCTACTGCGCGTTGACGCCGCAACAGCTCATTCGGGTCGACCTGGATGTTTAAGGTGCCGGCTTCGGCGTCGAGCCGCAGGATATCGCCGTTCTGGACATAGGCCAGCGGACCGCCTGTGGCGGCTTCGGGCGTCATGTGGATGGCGGCGGGCACCTTGCCGCTGGCACCGGACATCCGCCCATCGGTGACCAGCGCCACCTTGAAGCCCTTGTCCAGCTGGACACCTAGCGGCGGGGACAGCGAGTGGAGCTCCGGCATGCCGTTGGCGCGCGGGCCCTGGAACCGCACTACGGCGATGAAGTCGCGGTTGAGTTCGCCGCGCGCGTGGGCCGCCAACAGATCGTCCTGGTCGTCGAACACCAGCGCCGGGGCTTCGATGATCCGATGTTCGTGTTTCACCGCAGAGGTCTTGATGACGCCCCGACCCAGCGGCCCGGTCAGCAGGCGCATTCCGCCCTCGGCCTCGAACGGATCATCGACGGGTCGCAGAATATCGCGGTTGAGGCTGGCGGAAGGTCCATCACGCCACACCAACTGGCCGCCGTCGAGGAACGGCTCCTGCGTGTAGCGGCGCAAACCGGCCCCGGCGATGGTGCGGACATCGTCGTGGACCAGGCCCACGTCCAGCAAGGTGCGGGTGACAAAGCTCATCCCGCCTGCCGCATGGAAGGCGTTCACGTCCTCCGAGCCATTGGGATACACTTTGGCGATCAGTGGCGTCACCCGACTGAGGTCGTCGAAATCCTCCCAGGTAACCAGGATTCCCGCCGCCCGCGCCATCGCCAGGATGTGCAGGGTGTGGTTGGTCGAACCACCGGTGGCCATCAGGCCGGCGATGGCGTTCACGATGCTCTTTGCGTCCACCACCGCGGAGAACGGCGTGTAGTCGTTGCCGCCGTCCCGGATTTCCACCGCCCGCTTCGGTGCGGCGGCAGTGAGCGCGTCGCGGAGCGGGGTGTTGGGCGAGACGAAGGCGGCGCCGGGCAAGTGCAGCCCGGTCAGCTCCATCATCATCTGGTTGGTGTTGGCGGTGCCGTAGAAGGTGCACGTACCGGGGCCGTGGTAGGACTTCATCTCAGAGTCCAGCAGTTCGTCGCGTGAGGCTTTACCCTCGGCGTAGAGCGCACGCGTGCGGGCCTTCTCGGCGTTGGAAATCCCCGAGGTCATTGGGCCGGACGGCACAAAGATCGCCGGCAGATGCCCGAAGGCGGCCGCACCGATAAACAGGCCTGGCACGATCTTGTCACAAATACCCAGCAAGACCGAGGCGTCGAACGCGTCATGAGTCAGCGCCACGGCCGTCGCCATGGCGATCACGTCGCGGGAGAACAGCGACAGCTCCATACCGGGACGGCCTTGCGTGACGCCGTCACACATGGCGGGCACGCCACCAGCGTACTGGGCGGTGGCACCAACCTCGCGGGCCGCCTGTCGCAGGATGTCGGGGAACCGCTCATAGGGTTGATGGGCCGACAGCATATCGTTGTAGGCCGAGACGATGGCGATGTTTGGTGCGCTAGGGTTGCGCATCTGCTGCTTGTCGCCGTCAGGTGAGGCAGCAAAGGCGTGGGCCCAGTTAGCGCAGGACAGTTTACCCCGGCCGGGACCAGCCTGCCGGGCCGCCTCCATGTGCTCCAGATATTCGGCGCGGGTCTCGCGGCTGCGGGCGACGATGCGGGCGGTGACCTCGGCGGTGACGGGATGCATGGTCTCTTAGTCTCCGGGCGTCCAGAAGATGCGCAGGCGATCACCCGCCTGGGCGATCAGGCGGCCGACAGGCAGGTCCTCACCGGCTGTCGCTCGTTTGACCACCTCGCGCTTAGCCTCACCGGCGATCAAGAGGAAGATGGCGCGCGCACTCAAAATCGCCGTGAGGGTGAGCGTTATCCGGGCGAGCGGGGGTTTCCCCAGGCCTGCCGGCACGTCGCGCAGCAGATCGGCGGTGGTCAGGGAGGTTTCGAGCCCTGGGTCGCCAGGGATCAGCGAGGCGATGTGGCCGTCTTCGCCCATGCCCAACATCACCAGGTCGAAGGGCATGAGGGCTTGCAGCTCGGCAAGGTCAGGCATTGGCCAGAGCGGCAGGAAACGGACTTGGGCGTAGGCACCCGGCAACAGTCGGGAACGTACCAACCCGGCATTGGAGTCCGGGTGATCTTCGCTCACGCAGCGGTCGTCGGAGAGGGTGACGCTGATCCGGGACCAGTCCAGGTTGGAAACGCTGAGGCGGTCGTAGATCGGCCCGGGCGAGCGACCGCCGGTGGCCACGAGCGAGGCGGTGCCATCCGCGGCAATGGCATCTGACAATGCCTTCCCGATGACCTTGGCTGCGATATCCGCCAAGCTATCGGCGTCTGAGCAGATCTGGAGCATGTCAGCTCAATCCGACCACGCCCGCCCGTACCGTGCGATCAGGGCAAACGCGTCCTGAGGGCCCCAGCTGCCGGCGGCGTAGGACTTGGGGGTCATGTGGGCGTCGGCCCAGGCGTCGGCGACCCCGTCGACCCAGCGCCAGGCTTCGTCGACCTCGTCGCGGCGGACGAACAGGGTGGCGTCGCCGTGGATCACGTCCAGCAACAGGCGCTCATAGGCGATGCGCCGTCGTCCGCCCGCGCCCTCATAGGTGCGCAGCAGGGACAGCGACAGGGGCAGGGATTGCATCCGCATGCCACCCTGGCTGAGGCCGGGGGCCTTGTTCATCAAGCTGAGGCGGATGTCCTCGTCGGGTTGCAGGTCGATGATCAGGCGGTTGGCGACGAGGTCATGGTTGGCGGCATGGCCGAAGATCGAGTGCGGTACCGGCTTGAACTGGATGGCGATCTGGGTGCGCTTTTCCGGCATGCGTTTGCCGGTGCGCAGGAAGAACGGCACCCCGGCCCAGCGCCAGTTGTCGATGTCGGCCCTGAGTGCCACGAAGGTTTCGGTGTCGCTGGCCTGGCCGCGTTCGGCCTCATAGCCGGCGGCAGTTTTGCCGACAGAGACGCCCGGCGCGTACTGACCGCGTACCGACTTATCCTGAGCTTCCACACGGGTGAAGCGGCGCAGGGACCGTAGTACCTTAACCTTTTCGTTGCGGACCGAGTCCGGCTCCATGTCGGCCGGCGGCTCCATGGCGACGAGACAGAGCAGCTGCAACATGTGGTTCTGGAGCATGTCGCGCAGCGCGCCATACTCGTCATAATAGGGCCAGCGGTCGCCGACGCCCTCGGTCTCGGCCACGGTGATCTGGACGTGGTCGATGGTCAGGTTATTCCACAGCGGCTCGAACAGGGTGTTGGCGAACCGTAGCGCAATCAGGTTCTGGACCGTCTCCTTGCCCAGATAGTGATCGATCCGAAAAATCTGGCTCTCGTCAAAGATCGCGCCAAGCGCTGTGTTCATGTGGCGTGAGGTTTCGAGATCGCGGCCGATGGGCTTTTCCAGCACGATGCGCGACGCAGGCGTGGCCAGGCCGGCCTCCGACAGCGCCGTGCAGACCCGCTCGAACAGGCTTGGCGAAATCGCCAGATAAAAGAATGGTCGCTTGACCTTACCCAGGGCCGCTTTGATCCGGGTCGCTCCCTCGACGGTGGTGGCGTCGGCGCCGACGTAGTCGAGCCGTTCAGAGAAGCGCACCCAGACCTCGTCGGTAATACCTTCAGGACGCTCGGTCAGAGTTTTATGGGTCAGCTCCACGAACGCCTCGCGGGTCATAGCGGCGCGCGCGGTCGCCACGATCCGGAACCCGTCCGGCAGGAACCCGTCGGCGTCGAGGAAATACAGCGACGCCAGCAGCATGCGCCGGGCGAGGTCGCCGGTGCCGCCGAACAGCACGATCGCATCAGCTTGCGACGACTTGGGCATCGAACCCCTTTCCAGTGTCAGTTGGGGTAAGCACCCTGCCTCGCCCCCCGGCGTCAAGGGGTCAGGCGTTTGCGGTTGCGGGGAACCGGCTGTCTGGACGCGAAATGCCCTTGTCCGGACAGCCCTTCAATGGCCCTGGCGGTCGGTGCAGGTGAAGGGTTTCGCACGGCCATCCACCGCCGGTTGGATACAAAACATGACCCATCCCTTACCTGCCCCACGAACTTTCACTGCCGAAGTGGTCGACAGCGCCCGGACCGTCGGCCTGGCCCTGCTGATCGCCTTGGTCCTGCGGGTGTTTCTTTTTCAGCCGAATACCATTCCGTCGTCCTCGATGGAGCCCAACCTGCTGACCGGCGACTATATGATCGTCACCAAATACGACTACGGCTGGAGCCGACACTCTGTGCCCTTCAGTCCGCCGCTGCCGGCGGGCCGTCTGAATGAACATGCACCGAACCGAGGCGATGTGATCGTCTTCCGGCTGCCGCGCGATCCGGGCCAGACCTGGGTCAAGCGGCTGATCGGCCTGCCCGGTGATCGGGTGCAGCTGTCGGGCGGGGTCATTTCTGTGAATGGCCGAGCTATTCCACAGTCGGATGGTGGTGAGATTCAAGACCCGGATTCGCCAGAGATAACCGTGAGACGTGTGTGGGAGACCCTGGCGGATGGGCGGCGATATTTGACCTTTGATCGGGGGCCGGATCACCCCGGTGATGATACCGGGATCTTCGTGGTTCCTGCGGGCCATGTGTTCGCCATGGGCGACAACCGCGACAACTCGCTGGATGGCCGCTGGCCCCGGGACATCGGTGTCGGTTTCATTCCGGTAGACAATCTGCTGGGTCGGGCGCGCTGGGTGCTGGTGTCGTGGAGGGGGGGGGCGTCGCTGTTCAAGCCCTGGACCTGGGTGACGCACTTTCAGCCGGACCGGATGTTCAAGCCGGTGCGGTGAGCCTATCGCGCGAACTCGCCGGGCGTGAGGACGCCGTCACTGTTGGTGTCCAGGCTCTCGAAGGTGGTGATCCGCGTGGCGCGGGCGAGGGCGGGGGCGGCCGCTACGCCGACGGCTGCGGCGATCAGGGTGCCGGCGATGAGTTGGTGCAGGCGCCGTCCCGCGCGCGGCGGCGAGGGCGGCGTCAGGCTATGTTCGATGAGCCCGCGAAGTTCCTGACTGGCGGACCGGCCCTCGGCGCGACAGTGCGCCATGAACGCCTGCTTGGTGGGAAAGGGAATCCGGATCTCGAGCGTTTCGCTCTTTTTCGGAGGTCTGGGTCCAGACATGTTCATGACGCCATGGCGCGGCCGGTCGCCGCCAAGACGTCAGGCAATCCGATTTGGCCGCCGGAGACCAGAAGAATCGTGTCCGGACAGCCTTACCCGGCGCGGGTCTTGACGAAATTCCGCATAGTCCCAGCATCGCGATGGCCTGCACGAAGATACCCTGCGTCCGACCCGACCGTCACCAGATCGAAACCGCGCGCGATCATCTGCTCCGAATAGGCTGCGCTGGTTGTGTGTACGCCCACCCGGACGCTCGCCGCCTTGCACGCTGCCAGAATGGTGTCGAACGCGGCCAGCAAGGCGGGCTCCTGGCTGTCCTGGTCCGGTTTGCCGCCCATCGACAGCGACAGGTCAGACGGACCCACATAGACCGCATTCAGCCCCGGCGTTGCCACGATCTCGGCGACGTTGGTCAGACCCTCAACGGTCTCGATCATGGCGAAGGTCAGGATCTCGTCATTGGCTTCGTCCGCATAGCCTCGGCCAGCGAACATGGCCGCACGGGTCGGGCCGAAACTGCGGTAGCCACCCGGCGGGTAGCGGCAGGCTCTGACGAACGCCTCGCACTCGGCCCGGGTGTTCACCATGGGGCAGATGATCCCGTAGGCCCCGGCGTCCAGCGCCTTCATGATCTCGCCCGGCGCATTCCAGGAAACCCGGACAATCGGTGTCACCTCGCTGGCAGAGACCGCCTGCAGCATCGCCAGCATCTCCGAATAGCCGATAAGACCATGCTGTAGATCGATCGTCAGAGCGTCCCAGCCCATTGACGCCATGGTCTCGGCCACAAACGGGTCACCGATGCTGCACCAGCCGTTCAGCACCGGCAGTCCCTTGACCCAGATCTCGCGCAGTCGGTTGGGTTTCATGCGACCTCCTCAGTACTGGCCGTAGCGCCCGCGCACCGAATCCAGCAGCTTGTCGGGGTCGTATCCGATCCCATCCTTGAAGACGATGACCACGTTCTCGATGTCGGTGATCGTCGTGGCCGGATTGCCCTTTACCACCAGCAGATCCGCAATCTTGCCGGACGTGACCGAGCCGATCTGGTCGGCAAGGCCAAGATACGTGGCACCGTTCAGTGTGCCGATGCGGATCGCCTCCATCGGTGTGAACCCTGCATCTACCAGTAACTCAATAGCCCGGTGATCGCCGAAGCCGGGGATCACGCCGCCGTTTCCCGTGGGATCCGGTCCCGCCATCAGCAGCCCGCCCGCGCGCACAAAGGCCCTCTCCATGGCCATGGTGTTGGCCAGCATCTTCGTGGCGTCAGCGTAGCGTTCACGCGGAGCCTGGCTGGCCAGGTTGCGGGCGTAGAGGTAGGCCTCGCGCGACGGGGGGCTCAGCACCGCCATGGCCCGCGCGTTGAGCGGGGTGCGCCATGGCGTGCGTTGCTCGAATACCGGCAGTGTGGAGGTGATCGCCACATTGCGCGCGACCAGTTGCCGGATCAGGGCGGCCCCGGCGGGGCTTTCCGGGGTCATCGCCAGAGCGGTGGGGCCACCGCTTGTCGCGGGACAGATGTCCGGCTGCTTGCCCGGATCGAGCTGGGTATTCACGTAGAAGCCATGCTCTAGGTTATCGATGCCCAGCAGGGCGGCCTCAGGGTAAGTGACGGAACAGAGGTGGCCGGTGACTTTCAGGCCGCGCTTGTGCGCTTCCTCGATCGCCGCACCAAGGTCGGCCCGGGAGATATTCATATAGGCCTTGAAAGAGGTTGCACCCTGGTCGGCCCAGTAGGCGACGGTGCGGCGCACGTCGTCTGGCCCTGTCAGCCGATGCATCTGGATGAATGGGCTGCCCGCCCCTTCCAGATAGGGCGCGGTCACGTCCATGTGTGGTCCGGGCAGGATGCCGGCGTCGATCAGGCTCTTGAGGTTGAGGTCAGCATAGGGTTCGACGCTGCCCGTCGTGCGAATCGTGGTGACGCCTGCAGCCAGATAGAGTCGGGGCGCGGAGAACGTCATCTGGGGTACCACCAGCGGCGCGTCTGAATGGCCATGGGCGTCCAGATTGGGGCGGGCAATATAGTACATGTGATCGTGCATACCCACGAGGCCGGGCATTACGGTATGGCCGCTGAGGTCGAGGACCTTGTCGTCCGGCCCGGGGCCGATGCGTGTCGTCATGGCGTCCATCACGCCTTCAATCCGACCGCCAGCGAGGATAACGATCCGGTTTTCCAGCGGCGCGGCACCTGTCCCGTCGATGACGCGAACGTTCATCAGGAAGATGCGCGGTGCCGCCACCTTTACCAGCGCCTGCACTTCGGGTTTGAGGGCGACGGGCGGCACCAGAATGCGGGGCGCGGCCTGGGCAGCACCGGCGGCCAGAACGGCGGCAGCGATCAATTCACGAATCATCGGTGAGGTCCTGACTGCAATCCAGTGGCACAACACACCGCCTTTGGCAGGACGCCAAGGGTTGCCATTTTTCAAACGGTTGTTAGACCGCACGGCGATGGCCAATGATCTGACTGATAAGCCCAAGGCGGACGGCGAAACCTACGACGACCGGCCTTTCCATTCCGACAACCTGCCGCCGGAGGTGCGTGCGCCGCTTGCACCCTTCGAAGGTGCTGAGCCGCCCTCGCCCAAGTGGTTCCGCGATGCCATCGCGCAGGAGCCCGAGCGCGGGTTCGTGACGTCGCATGGCGCGAAGATCGAGGTGCTGACCTGGGGCGAACTGGGCAAGCCCGGCCTGCTGCTGATCCATGGCAACAGCGCGCATGCCGACTGGTGGAGTTTTGTGGCCCCACTGCTGGCCAAGGACTTCCGGGTCACGGCCATGTCGCTGGCGGGCATGGGCGCGTCGGACTGGCGCGAGACCTACCGGTTCACCGATTTCGCTGATGACGCAGAGGCCTGCGCCCGCGGCACGGGCCTTTATGATGGCGGGCGCAAACCGATCTATATCGGCCACTCATTCGGCGGCGGTCAGGTGTTTTTCGCGGCCATGCAGCGTCCGGAGAATATGCACGCCGCGGTTCTGGTCGACACCGGCTTCGGCGGTCCGCCGCCCGAGGCCCTGGAAGAACGCAAGAAGCGGATGGAACAGATCCGCAATATCCCCACCGCCGACCGGCCCAGCCGGATCTATCCGACGATCGCCGCAGCGCTGGCGCGGTTCCGGCTGATGCCGCCGCAGCCGACCGACAACCTTTTCATCGCCGACTTCATTGCGCGGCGCTCGCTGAAGCAGGTGCCGATGGCCGACGGCTCGGGCCTGGGTTGGACCTGGAAGTTCGATCCGGAAATGTGGGAAAAGCTGGATCGCTCCGCCATGACATCGATGGTCACCGGCACCAGCCCCGAACCGACGGCAAAGGACGCCGTGCCGATGGTGCACCTCTACGGCGACAAGAGCCGCATCATCGAGAGCCGTAAGGCAGGCCAGCCCAGCGTGTTTTCCGCCCGCATGCGCGAGATAGAGATACCTGACAGCCATCACCATGTGATGATCGACCAGCCACTGGCTCTGGTCGCCGCACTTCGGACCCTGCTGGCCACCTGGCCGGACTGATCTGCTTTTGCACCTGAACAGCCTTTGCTTGAGCGGCGCGGGCGGTTCGTGTATCGCCCGTGGCGACGTCTTCCTATTGCAAGAGTGACCCTGATGGCTGGCCCGTCCTCTGACTACCACCGCGGCGAAATGGACATCGCCGAACAGAACTCCACGTTCCATCTGGTGATGGGCCTGACCAAATGGGGGTCGCTGGCACTGGCGGCGTTCCTGCTGTTCGTGATCATCTGGTTCTGCACGACCATCGGATTCCTGGGCGGGCTGGCGTCGGGAGTGGCGCTGTTGATTCTGGGCATCATTGGGCTGCGCGAAAAGCCGGCTGCGGACCACTAGGGTTCACCGCCTACGAGCCATTCCACCGGCGTACCAGGTCCGGCTACACGTATAGTTTTCCCGAAGGATATCGCGGCACATGGCTGTTATCGCCGTCACCAGAGAACACCGCGCCGGTGAGACCCGTGTGGCCGCGGTGCCCGAGACGGTGAAGAAGCTTGTCGCGTCCGGGTTTACAGTCACTGTTGAGGCGGGTGCCGGTTCGGCGGCAGCTTACGCCGATGGTGAGTACGCGGCAGCCGGTGCGACCATCGCGAAGACCGCCAAGGACACGCTGGCCAAGGCAGACATCCTGTTCAAGGTCCGTGGCCCAGAGGCCGACGAGATCAAGGTGCTGCCGAAGGGCGTGATCGTGGTGGCCACGCTGAACCCCTACATGGAGCGTGCCACGCTGGACGCTCTGGCCAAGGCGGGTGCCACCGCGTTTGCCATGGAGTTTGTGCCCCGGATCACCCGGGCCCAGGTGATGGACGTGCTGTCCTCCCAGGCCAACCTCGCCGGCTATCGCGCCGTGATCGAGGCGGCTGAGGCCTATGGCAAGGTCATGCCGATGATGATGACCGCCGCCGGCACAGTCGCCGCAGCCAAGGTGTTCATCATGGGCGTCGGCGTCGCGGGCCTGCAGGCTATTGCGACGGCCAGGCGCCTGGGTGCCGTGGTCACCGCCACCGACGTGCGCCCCGCCACCAAGGAACAGGTGGAAAGCCTGGGGGCCAAGTTCCTCGCCGTCGAGGACGAGGAATTCAAGAATGCCCAGACCGCCGGCGGCTATGCCAAGGAGATGTCGGCTGAGTATCAGGCCAAGCAGGCCGAGCTGGTCACGACCCACATCGCCAAGCAGGACATCGTCATCACCACGGCCCTGATCCCGGGCCGTCCGGCCCCTAAACTGGTCAGCGCGGCCCAGGTCGCGTCCATGAAGCCGGGCTCAGTGTTGGTCGATCTGGCCATCGAACAGGGCGGCAATGTCGAGGGCGCAAAGCTGGGCGAAGTCGCGGTCACGGCCAATGGGGTGAAGATCATGGGCGTGGCCAACCTGCCCGGCCGCATCGCCACCGACGCCTCGGCGCTCTATGCACGCAATCTGATGGCCTTCGCCGGCCTGTTCCTAACCAAGGAAGGTGCGTTTGCCCCCGACTTTGAGGACGAAATCCTCAAGGCCGCCATGGTCACCCAGGGCGGCGCCGTCGTTCACCCTCAGCTGCAAGGATAGGCCGATGGAAGCTGTCGACCCCACCGTCTTCCGTCTGGCGATCTTCGTGCTGGCGATCTTCGTTGGCTACTACGTGGTCTGGAGCGTGACGCCGGCCCTGCACACGCCGCTGATGGCGGTCACCAACGCTATTTCCTCGGTGATCATCGTCGGTGCCCTGCTGGCCGCCGCCGCCAGCGGTGCGGGCGGCGAGCTCACCGGCAACATCCTGATCTCCAAGGGCGCTGGCGCTTTGGCGGCAGCATTTGCTGCCGTCAACATCTTCGGCGGCTTCCTGGTTACCCAGCGGATGCTGGCAATGTACAAAAAGAAATCCAAGTAGGGGTCGCGCGGCATCATGAACGCCAATATCGCGGCCATCCTCTACCTCGTCTCCGGGGTGCTGTTCATCCTGGCGCTGCGGGGCCTGAGTTCACCCACCACCAGTCAGGCGGGTAACCGCAACGGCATGATCGGTATGGCCATCGCGGTGGTCACGACGCTGTGGCTGCTGGGGCCGAAGCTGGACCCGCTGACCATCGGCCTGATTGTCGGCGGCGTAGCTGTCGGCGGCGGGATCGGCGCGCTGATCGCGCGGCGCGTTGCCATGACCGCCATGCCGCAGCTGGTCGCGACCTTCCACAGCCTGGTGGGCGCGGCGGCCTGTCTGGTCGCCATCGCGGCGATCTATACGCCGGCCGCCTACGGCATTCTGGGCGATGACGGACGCATTCATCTGCAGTCGCTGATCGAGCTCAGCCTGGGTCTGGCCATTGGCGCCGTCACGCTCACCGGCTCTGTGATCGCGGCGCTGAAGCTGAACGGCAACATGAGCGGCGCGCCGATCCTGCTGCCGATGCGTCACACGCTGAACCTGGCCATCGCGCTGGGCATAGTTGCTCTGGTGGTGGTGCTGTGCCTGTCTGGCGGCGCGGCACTGTGGGCTTTCTGGGCGATCCTGGGCTTGAGCCTTGTCCTCGGCGTTACCCTGATCATCCCGATCGGCGGGGCGGATATGCCGGTCGTGGTGTCGATGCTGAACAGCTATTCGGGCTGGGCGGCGGCGGCGCTGGGCTTCACGCTGGAAAACAACACCCTGATCATCACCGGTGCCCTGGTGGGTTCGTCCGGCGCGATCCTCAGCTACATCATGTGCAAAGCCATGAACCGCAGCTTCATCTCGGTCATCCTTGGCGGATTCGGGGCCGAGGATGCGGCGGCGGGCACAGGCGTGGTCGAGACCCGCCCGGTCAAGCAGGGCTCGGCCGAGGACGCCGCCTTCATCATGAAGAACGCGTCCAAGGTGATCATCGTACCTGGCTACGGCATGGCCGTGGCACAGGCCCAGCATGCCTTGCGCGAAATGGTCGACAAGCTGAAAGAAGAGGGCGTGGAGGTGAAGTACGCCATTCACCCCGTCGCCGGCCGGATGCCCGGGCACATGAACGTTCTGCTGGCCGAGGCCAACGTGCCCTACGACGAGGTCTTTGAGCTGGAGGACATCAACGCCGAATTCCCGACGGCGGATGTGGCCTTCGTGATCGGCGCCAACGATGTGACCAACCCGGCCGCCAAGACCGATCCCACCTCGGCGATCTACGGCATGCCGATCCTGGATGTGGAAAAGGCCCGCACGGTCCTGTTCATCAAGCGTGGCATGGCAGCGGGATATGCGGGCGTAGAGAATGAGTTGTTCTTCCGCGACAACACCATGATGCTGTTCTCCGACGCCAAGAAGATGGTCGAAGGGATCGTCAAAAACCTCTGAGGCGGTCCGTCAGGCAGTCGCTCTTAGTGATGCGGTTTGACCAACCGCAGCCCGCCCACGATGACCGCGCCAAGCGCCAGCCCCACGATGCCCGAAGCTAGCGCAGTCGCCAGCCAACCCGTTACGGCACCGACGCCGGGGGCAGTGCCGGCCCAGTGGGAGAAGGCTTCGACCAGATGGGCGAGACCCGTCACCCCGAAATCTTCCAGGCCGTGCACGATGATGCCTCCGCCGACCCAAAGCATGGCGGCTGTGCCCACCTGGGTCAGCAGGGTCAGAGTTACCGGCATGCCCTTGACCAGGCCGCGCCCGAGCCCTCGCAGCATCCGCGCGCGATGCTTGGCCAAGTGGAGGCCGATGTCGTCCATCTTCACGATCAGCGCGACGACCCCGTAGACGCCGACGGTTATCGCCAGCCCGACAACAGCCAGTGCTGCCGCCTGGATCGCCAGCGGCCGGTCTGCCACGTCTGCCAGGGCAATGGCCATGATCTCTCCCGACAGGATCAGGTCGGTACGGATCGCCCCGCCGACCTTCTCCTTCTCAAGTTCGGCTGAACTCAGCGCCAGTTCTTCCACTTCGTCGGCGTGGTCTTCATGGCGCAGCGCCTCAACGATCTTTTCGGCACCCTCGAAACAGAGATAACAGGCACCCAGCATCAGGATCGGCGTCACCGCCCAGGGCGCAAACGCGCTGAGCAACAGGGCACCCGGCAACAGGAAGAGGAACTTGTTGCGCAGCGACCCCAGCGCGATCTTCCAGACGATCGGCAGCTCGCGGTCGGGGGTGAAGCCCACCGCATAGCCTGGGGTAACTGCGGTATCGTCGAGCACCACGCCAACCGCCTTGGACCCGGCCTTGCCAGCGGCGGCGGTGACGTCGTCCAGCGACGTTGCCGCGATCTTGGCGATGGCGGCAACATCGTCCAGCAAGGCGACAAGCCCGGATGCCATGAACAATCCTGTGTGGTGCACTCCGTCCGGCGGCGGACGAACCCGGTCGGTAGAGGCTTGAAGGCTCGCCGTAAAGGACGGTGCGGCGCTATGATGATCTGGATCACGATCAGGAGGGTCCATGCGCCAGACGACACCACGCCAAAAACCCGCCAAAGCCTCGGCGGTGCAGGCCGAAGGCCAATGCGTCTGTGGCGCTGTCCGGATCGAAATCGACGTCCCCGCGGTCTGGGCCTGGCACGATCACTCAGCTGCCAGCCGTCACGCTCAGGGGTGTGCGTACGCGACCTATGTCGGCAGCTGGAAGAGCCGGTTTCGCATTCTGGAGGGAGCCGACAACCTGACCCGGTTCGGTGACTCCGACGCCGGGACCACGCGTAGTTTCTGCGCGGGGTGCGGTACCCCTGTGCTGTATGAGCGGGATCGTTCGCCGCGCTACATCAACATTCCGCGCGCGCTGTTCACCACCCGCACCGGCCGCGAGCCGCGCTATCACCTTCACCTGCAGGACCAGGCGGAATGGATTTACCTGGGCGAACCGCTGTCGCCGCTGAAAGGGTATCCCGGTGTTATGCGGGTCAGGCCCAACCGTAAGCCCCGGACGGTCGTGGGGTCGCCTATCTAAACGCGAACTTCAGCTTCGCGCCCACGAAACGACCGGTCGGGTCATAGCCGCGCGCCGCCGCCGCGCCCTGTTTGCCGGAGCCCGGCTCCAGTCCGCACAGGAACCCCAGCGAGCCCGTCACGTCATCGGAGGCGAGTTTACGGTCCACCGAGGTGCGGGCGATGCCCGGGATCCGTGTGGGCCCCGGATTGGCGTATGCCACATTGAAGACTGCATTTTGACGCGTCAGGTTCAGCGGCCTTTCCGTTGGCCGGGATTGCAGCGGCGCACCGGTGAGGGGCTGTTTGAGGTGAGCGGTAAGCAGGTCAGGTGCCGGTGCGATTGACTGGGCGTGCGCGACTCCGAATACGGCGAATGCTAACGCCAAGGCACTGGATGTGATTGTCATGGTCTTCAAGCAATAGCCCTCCAACATCGTTCCCGCCCGCAGCCTTGGGCGCCGCCCTTAACTCGTGTACGTAACGGCGTGTCAGCAAGATGTCGTGAAACTTCTGACGCATCGCCAGGCTGGCATTGCGAAGCCATTGCGGGAATGCGCGCGTAATCGTAAACACGGTACGGAAACGCCGCCTTGATGTGGTGATAATCGACTCGGGAGTTCGCCGTGCGCCGCGCCATTCTTTTTGCCGTTGGAACCGCCCTCAGCGTGGGGCCGATGGCTTTGCTGGCGGGCTCTGCTGCCGCTGAGACCAAGGCATCCGCTGCAACCTACAAGACGCCCCGCAACGTCTTTGGTCAGCCAGACCTGAGCGGGTTCTGGAGCAACGCCAGCCTGACGCCCTTGACCCGTCCCGCATCAGCTGGCGGTAAGGCGGTCTATACCGAGGACGAGGTCAAGAAGCTGGAAGCCCAGGTGGTTGCCGAGGTCGATGAAGGCAATGCTGACACCGATCCGGATGCGCCGGCCGAAGCACCGAAAGTTGTCTCCGCCAACACCCGTCCTGAATTCGCTGCGGCCGGCGGTGATGTCGGTGGCTATAATCGTGGATGGCTCGATCCCGGCAACCATGTGATGCGCGTGGGCGGTGAGCCGCGCAGCTCGATCCTGACCACGCCCAACGGCCAGCCACCTCGCCGCAAGGATGGTGCGCCGACATCCCCGCGCATCGGGGCCGGAACGGGACCGTTTGACAGCTATGAATCGCGCTCGGCGGGTGAGCGCTGCATCATGTCATTCGGCCGAAATGCTGGTCCGCCAATGTTTGCCAACGGCTTCTACAATAACAACTATCAGATATTTCAGACCAGGGACGCCTTCTTGATCGAGGTGGAGATGATCCACGATCTTCGGGTTGTGCGGTTGAATTCACAGCATCGCACCGACGGCGTGCGGCCGCTGATGGGCGACAGTATCGGCCGGTGGGAAGGCGACACCATGGTGGTGGAAACCACCAATATCCCGCAGTCGCAGGCCTGGATGGGATCGTGGAAGGACCTGAAGATCGTCGAGCGCTTTACCCGGGTCGGCAAGAACCGGGTGCACTATGCCTTCACCGCCGAAGACCCGACCTTCTGGGACAAGCCCTGGGGCGGTGAATATGAGTTCGGTCCGCTGAAAGGCGTGATCTACGAGTATGCATGCCATGAGGGCAACTATGCCTTGCCGGGTATACTGGCTGGCGCGCGCGCCGAGGAAGCCGAAAAGGCCAAGGCCGCCATGGCCAGTACGGCGGCGACGGGATCGGCCAACTAGGTTTTTTCTAATAGGTGAACCAGCCGCCCATAACGCAGGACGGCTGGCCTCTGCGAATGCTGACCGTGGCACGGCGCGCGAGGCCCGGCTGGTAGCTGACGGTTTGCCCGCCGACCGCGACGGTCACGGCACCGGGGGCGCTGAACTGGCAGACGCGATAGATGTCACGGTCGAACATCCCGCCTTCGCGCCAGGCGACGCAACTGACATGCCCGAAGTGACGGGCAAACCCGATCCTGCCGTACTCGAAGGCTTTGGGCGGCTTTGACCCGACGATGATCCGGGCCGGGCGCACGACAACCGGACAGGGCGGGCCGATGATGGTCCAGGCCTTCTGCATCGCCTGTTCGCCCATCCAGGTCTCGATGACGATGTAGGCCGGGATCGCCATCAGCATCAGCAGAAAGCCAGCCAATCCCAGAGACTGGGTACCGTCGCGCCAGCGCGAGCGATAGGTGACGCGAGCGACGGGCAGTACCAGCATGAGCAGTCACCTCCGGGCGTCGCGATATCGCTGTTCCGAATAAACTACACACGTAGTACAATAAATGTACAGATGTAATTATACCTAGCGAGGAGAGGGTCCCGTCAAGCTCTCTGGTGCGTCCACCTGACCATTTCGATGCGCGGGATGATCACGCCCCAACCCACGACGCCCAGCAGTGCCACCCCAGCCGCGACGCCGAACGCCGATCCACTTTCCCGCAGCACGCGGACCGGCCAGGGTCTGGCCGATGGCGAATATGTTGGGGCTGGTGGCGCCGAACGCGAGGCCCGCGACGAACAGGCTGGCGACGGCGATGTTGGCGGGTCCCAACGCGCAGGCGGCCAAGCTGGCGGCGGCCAGGGCGTGGCAAACCACCATCACCGTCTTGCGCGCGCGGTTGGGTGTGGCCCCTGCGGCGATCCAACGGTCGGTCAGGTGGCCGCCCAGCAGGGCACCGGCGGCATAGCTAAGGTAGATCGCCGCGCCCACGCCTGCCATCAGGCTCATGGAAAACCCCTGTACCTTGACCAGACAAATCGGCAGCCATGAGACCACGAAATAGAAGCCGTAGTTGACGCGAAGTGACCCAACGCCGCCCCCCAAAGCTCGTGCCTGGCCAGAATATCCCTGAACGGCGGGGCGGTGTCTGCGTCCGCATTGAGGGCGAGCGCTGCTGCCTGTTTGCGGGTGGCCAGGATCCACGGGATCAGCCACAGCAGCGACGCCAATCCAAAGATGATGAAGGCCGGCCGCCAGCCGACGCTGGCCATCAGCAGGCCACCGCCCACACCGCCAGGCCGATCGCCAGGGTCCGGTAAGGATTGAGCCGTTCACCCAGCCAACCCGCCAGCACCTGGCCGGGCGTATAGGTCCAGAAGAACGCCGAGATCAGGATGCCGAACTGGGTCGCCGTCAGGCCCAGCTCGTCTTTCATCAGAGGCGCGGCGGTGGCAAGATTGCCCCGATCCACATAGTTGATGAAGATCGCCAGCCCCAGCAGCGGCACTATCGTCTTGCCAAGGGTCACTGGCATGGACGCGGGGCTGCCTGTTGTCGCTGTGGTCATCAGACTACCCCCGAGACGCGGTTGTCAGCGGTTTTGTCCGCGATCAACGCCTGTTTCCTCAGCTGAGTGGAGACTGCTTACCGGCGGCTGGCAAGTCAGCGTCGTGCGACTGTGGCCAAGGTCCGTCGTCCAGAACTACCGACCCGTCACTATCTTCGCTTTCGTCTCAGCCACGGCCTGATCGGCCGCCCGGCTGCCGCCAAGTATCCCGGGCATGGCGTAGTTGCCCTCGTGGCAGGCGTATTCGTAGACTTGGCCGGCCAGGGCCGCGAACTCGTACTCACCGCCCCAGGGCTGTGCCCACACGGAGGGGTCCTCGACCGTAAAACTGTAGCGTAGCCGGCCTTTGGCGGCGCGCGAGAAGCGCTCGGTCACCTTCAGGGCCTCCCAGCTGCCGAACCATGCCTGTGCCTTGGGAAAGTTGGTGGTCTCCACCACCAGGGTGTCGCCCTCATACCAGCCGACGGAATCTCCGAACCAGGGCCGGATTGACGCTGGCGCGTGCTCGCGCGTCGTCAGACGGACCACGCGGGCGTCGTGCACCATCTCGGTAATGATCACCACGGCGTCAGGCGCCTGGGCGATCTGGTAGTTGTTGTTGTAAAATCCGTTCGGCATCATCGGCGGCGGGCCGTTGCGACCGAACGAGGTCAGGCACCGGTCGGCCAGGCTGAGCTCCTCGGGATTGTTGAAGCGCTGCGCGGTCTGTCGGTCCTCGCCGAACAGCGCCGCTGATCCATATTCATCGATAAAATAGGGCGAGCCAGAGAAGGTCCGCATTTCGGCGGCGGACACTTTTGATCCGACCCGGGGCACCGGGACCTGGCCGTCGGGCGTGGTGATCAGCGAGGTGCGCGGTTCGCCGCCTACCCGCATCACCAGGATGCCAGGGTCCAGAAAGCCGCGATTGTAGCCGCCCACGGAGCCATCTGCGACGGTTGGCGCATTGGGGTCTGTCGCCTTGTTACCGCGCTCGATCTGGGCCGCGGCGGCACCTTCGATCTTCGCGACTTCCTCAGCCGTCATCGCCCGCCGGACACCATATTGGGCGGGCCGCGTCTGCGGCGTCATCGTGGCGTTGGTCCAGGCACCTTCGAGGTCGGGCTGGCCCAGGGCATTGCGTGGAGCTTTGAAGGTCTGCGCCGAGGCCGCACTGACCATGAACAGAGCGGCCAGGACCACAATTGCTGCAGTTTTCATTTTGAAGCCTCCCGACCTCCACCATGGCCCGCCCCAGATCGGGCGACAACCCGGTAGGCGGTATGCCGTTAGACGGAACGATCCAACTCGCGCATATTCGCGACGACGTCTCACCTGAACCCCGGCCTGGCCTTGACCCTCAGTATTGATCGCATCGAAGCGTTCGACATTCGCTTTCCCACTTCGCGATGGCTGGCGGGGTCGGATGCCATGAACCCGGATCCTGACTACTCGGCGGCCTATGTCGTGATCCACACCAGCCGCGATGACCTGAAGGGTCACGGGTTCACCTTCACCATCGGTCGCGGCAATGAGCTCTGCGTGGCGGCGATACAGTTGATTGCGCCGATGCTGGAGACCCGTTCACTGGACGACCTTTTTGCGGACATGGGCGCGGTCTGGCGCAGGATGGCCGGAGACAGCCAGCTTCGTTGGCTGGGACCGGAAAAGGGCGTCGTTCATCTGGCGCTGGCCGCCGTCATGAATGCGCTGTGGGACCTCTGGGCCAAACGGCAGGACAAGCCCTTGTGGAAGCTGGTCGCTGACTTCTCCCCTGAGGAACTGGTTCGGGTGATCGATTTCCGACACATCACGGACGCCCTGGACCCGACCGAAGCCAGGGACATCGTCGCGCTGGCCATCGCGGGCCGAGGCGCGGTGATGCCAACCCTCGAGACCCGAGGCTATCCAGCTTACACCACGTCGGCGGGATGGCTTGGTTATTCGGACGACCAGATCCGCGAGCTCTGTCGACAAGCCGTCGCCGACGGCTGGGGGGCGATCAAGATGAAGGTCGGGCGTGACCTGAGGGACGACGCACGACGCTGCGCCATTGTCCGCGAGGCCATTGGCGAGCGCTTGCTGATGATCGACGCCAACCAGGTCTGGGAGATTTCCGAGGCCATCGATCATGTCCAGGCTTTGGCGCAATTCGGCATCTACTGGATCGAGGAGCCGGTCAGTCCGGACGATATCCTGGGCCACGCCGCTGTGCGTCGCGGGGTCGCCCCGATCCGGGTCGCCACTGGCGAGCACGCGCACAACCGGGTGATGTTCAAGCAATTGTTGCAGGCCGACGCCATTGACGTCGTGCAGTTCGACAGTTGCCGTCTGGGCGGGGTCAATGAGGCGCTGAGTGTGTTCCTGCTTGCCGCAAAGTTCAACAAGCCGGTCTGTCAACACGCCGGCGGCGTCGGGCTTTGTGAGGTGGGCCAGCATCTGGCCTTTGTCGATGCGCTGTCGATCAGCGGGTCGCTGGAGAGCCGGATGCTGGAGCATGCCGGCCATCTGCATGAGCACTTCTGCGATCCGATCACCATCGACCGAGGTCGCTATCGGATGCCCCAGGCGCCGGGGTTCAGCACCGAGCTGAAGGCCGAGAGCCGCCTCGAATACGCCTTTCCGCACGGCGCGGCCTGGGCGGGCGGTTCGTGAATCCGGTGACGCCGGTAAGGTGATTATCGACGCACACCACCATGTCTGGACGCTCGCACGCCGCGACTATGGATGGCTGACACCGGACCTGACCGCGCTCTATCGGGACTTTTTGCCGCGAGATCTGGAGCCGCTGTTGTCGGTCCACGGCATCGACGGCACAGTGATTGTGCAGGCTGCACCTACGGAGGCGGAAACGCTGTTTCTGCTGGACCTGGCTGGTGGCTGGCCGATGGCCCGCGCCGTCGTGGGGTGGGTTGACATGACCTCCGTCGCCGGCCCGCAGAGACTGGAGTCCCTGGCGCAGAGCCCCCTGTTGCGCGGCATCCGTCCGATGATCCAGGACGAGACCAATCCCGACTGGATGCTGCAGGAAACGGTGGGCGTTGCGTTTCAAGCTATCGGAGTCAGCGGCCTGACCTTCGACGCCCTGGTGCGACCGCACCACCTGCCAGCGCTGATGCGTCTGGTGGATCGGTATCCGGATGTTCCCGTCCTCATCGACCATGGCGGCAAGCCCGACATTGCCGGTGACGGCTTCCAGCCCTGGGCCGACGACATGCGCGCGCTTGCCGAGCGACCGCAGGTGATGTGCAAGCTATCCGGCTTGCTCACCGAGGCAGGCGCGCGTACGGCGGACGCTAACCTTCGCCCCTACATCGATCATCTGCTTGACGGCTTCGGGCCTGGGCGTCTGATGTGGGGCAGTGACTGGCCGGTGCTTGATCTGGCGGGCGACTACGACGGCTGGATCAATCAGGCGCAACGACTGCTTCAGGGGCTGAGCCTGGACGAACGGGCGCAGGTTTTCGGCCGTACAGCGGCCAGGTTTTATGGGATCGGGGCGACATCATGAGCGGACGACTGGCCGGAAAACGCGCCCTGGTGACTGCCGCCGCAGCGGGTATCGGGCGAGCCATCGCGCTCGCCTTCGCCGCCGAAGGCGCCGATGTCCTGGCCACCGACATCGACGAGGCGGGCCTCGTAACGCTCGACGGCGGGGTGCTGCGAACGCGAAAGCTGAACGTCACTGATCCCGAGGCCGTCCGCGCCCTGTTTGCGATAGAGCCCGCCTTCGACATTCTGGTGAACGCTGCGGGGCGTGTGGACGGCGGGAGCATTCTTGAGTGTCCCGACGCCGTGTGGGAGGCCGCCTTCGATCTCAACGTGCGCTCCATGCACCGGATGATCGTCGCCGCCTTGCCCGGCATGCTGGCTATGAGCAGGGGTTCGATTGTCAACATCGGCTCGGTCGCTTCATCTCTCAAAGGCGTTACCAACCGGTACGTCTATAGCACGACCAAGGCCGCCGTCATCGGTCTGACCAAGGCCGTGGCCGTGGACTTCGTGGCACAAGGAATCCGCTGCAACGTCATCTGTCCTGGAACCGTCGACACGCCATCGCTGGGCGGACGCATCGCCGCCTCTGCTGACCCTGAAGGTGCCCGCCGCGACTTTGTCGCCCGCCAGCCCATGGGCCGTTTCGGGACAGCGCAGGAGATCGCCAGCCTGGCGCTATATCTGGCCAGTGACGAAGCCGCCTTCACCAGCGGCGCGGTCCACGTGATCGACGGCGCCTGGTCAGCTTAAGTTCGCGCCGGAATCACCACCGGCATCGTCTCATACCCCTTCACGAAGCTCGAGTAGACCCGCTTTGGCGGGGCGGTGACGCGCACTTCCGGGAAGCGTTTCAGGATCTCCTCCCAGATGATGGTCAGCTGCAGTTCGGCCAGACGGTTGCCGACGCAGCGGTGGATGCCGAAGCCGAAGGAAATGTGCTGGCGCGACCGTTCGCGGTCAATGATGTAGTCGTTGGGCCGGTCGATAACCTCTTCGTCGCGGTTGCCCGAGACGTACCACATGACGACCTTGTCGCCCTTTTTGATCAGCTTGCCGCGGAACTCGTAGTCCCTGAGCGCCGTGCGACGCATGTGGGCCAGCGGCGTCTGCCAGCGGATGGTTTCTGAGACCATCGAGGAAATCAGGGACGGGTCGGCGCGCAGCTTGGCGTACTGGTCGGGGTTCTGGTTCAGGGCGAGGATCGAACCGGAGATCGTGTTGCGGGTGGTGTCGTTGCCGCCCACAGTCAACAGCACCACATTGCCGAAGAACTCGCGGGGCTCCATATCCCGCGTCGCGGGGGAGTGGGCCAGCATCGAGATCAGGTCACCGGCGGGCGGCGCATTGACCTTGGCGTTCCACAGCTTGGTGAAATAGGCATGGTACTCTGTGAAGATCGCCATCTTCTGTTCCAGGGTATCGATCAGTCCCTGGCCGGGCGCCGCAGTCACCACGTCGGACCAGTAGACCAGTTGGCGGCGGTCTTCCTGCGGCATGTCGAACAGGGTGGCCAGCGTCATGCCGGTCAGTTCCTTCGAGACCAGGTCGACCCAGTCGAATTCTACACCGATCGGCAGGCTGTCGAGGATCTGGCCGGCGCGCTCGCGAATCTGCGGGGCCAGCAGCGCCAGGTTCGGCGGTGCCACCGCCGGGCTGACGGCCTTGCGCTGCACGTCGTGTTTGGGTGAGTCCATGGCGATGAACATCGGCAGCGGGTCCATGGTGGACTGCCCACCAGCCAGGGTGATCCCGCCAAGCATATAGTCGGACGAGAACACCTCGTGATTGGTGTCGATCGCCATGATGTCGTTGTACTTGGTGATCGACCAATAGGGGCCGAACTCGTGCTCCTCGCAGTAGTGTACGGGGTCCTCGGCGCGCAGGCGCTCAAAGATCGGCCACATGGCGTCGGCCTGGAATAGCGCCGGCTGGGCCGGGTTCAGCTTTTCCAGCGGCAGCGAATAGGCCTCGGCCCGCGCCGCTTCCAGTCCCGCAAGATTTCCGTCGGCCGCCATCGTGGTATCTCCCAGAGCATTTCCGCAACACTGAACGCCGATAACTGACGTTTGAAAAGCGAAGATCACTCAACACGCTCTCTTAAACCTTGACGCCGATACTCGCCAGCCATTGCCAAATGTCGGGGCCAAAGCCAATGCAGACCCAGTTCGGAGCCAAACTGCCCTTCCTGTCGCGCCGCAAGATCGTGCTGGGGGTCGGCGTCGGGCTCATCGCGGCCTCGGCGGCGCTGGCTGAAGAGGCCGAACATGGGGCCGCCCATCCTGCCACCGCGCCCAAGCCCCGGCGAAAGAAGGCCGCCCCGACAGCAAAGCCCGCCGCAGCGGCGCCAGCAGCGGCCCATGCCCCCGCTGCCCACGGTCCAGAGGGGATCAACCCCGAGGCCGCCATGGCGCGCCTGGTGGCCGGCAATGAACGCTATGTTTCCGGTTTCTCTGCCCACCCCAACAACGATCTGCCGCGTCGCGCCAGAGTGGCGAGCGGCCAGACGCCCTTCGCCACGATCTTGACCTGTGCCGACAGCCGCGTGGCACCGGAGCTGCTGTTCGACCAGGGCCTGGGCGATCTGTTTGTTTGCCGCGTGGCCGGGAATGTCGTGGACGACGCGCTCCTCGCCTCGCTGGAGTATTCGGTCATTCACCTGGGCTCGACCTTGATAATGGCGCTGGGCCATGAGCGTTGCGGAGCCGTCAAGGCCACCATTGATGCTTTGGCGGGGCGTGGGTCACCGGAAGATGTTGGCACAAAGATCGGGGCGCTGGCCGCCCTGATCGCACCTGCCATCCGCGCAGTCCCGGCTGACGCGACCGACAAACTGGACGCCGCCGTCTCCATCAACGCCAGTCATGCGGCGGCGGAAATCTTCGTGAACAGCCCGCCGCTGCGCGCCCGTGTGCTGGCCGGCAAGCTCAAGATCGTCGCCGCCCGCTACGATCTGGACGACGGCAAGGTCACGCCGGCGCGGGGTTAAGTCAGAAAGTAAAAGGCCCCGGCGTTTCCACCGGGGCCAATGCTGGTATCGGGGTCAGGATCAGGCGAAAATGCCCAGACCTCGGTCGCGGCGGTTGCGCCGCATCAGTGCGCCGACCCCACCAAAGCCGATGATCATCATCGCCCAGGTCGCCGGTTCCGGCACCGCTCCGCCACCCGGTGCGGCCAGCACCGTACGTGTGAACGCACAGTCGTTGTTCTGACCTGGGCAGGTGCTGGCGATATTGAACGAACCAAAGAGGGTATCGCCGGGATTCTCCATATCCGGGTTCAGGTTCGGCTGGCTGAACTGAAAGATGAAGTTGGCATTGTAGAAGGTGTAGGTGTCCGGCGCGGCATTGCCGCCAACAGGCCGAAACGTACCGAACAGCCAACTGCTGCTCGAACCCGGTGCCAGGTTCAGGTTCTGAGCCCCGATGAATGACGGGCTGGCGTAGTTGAAATCGAACATGTAGGCACCGGGACCGCATCCGCTGACGAAGTTGCCGCTGCACTCGAATGAGTTATTCACGATGACGTCGGAGATAAGATTCGGGTCGAAGGTGTCGAGGTTGCTGTTGTAGGTCACGGTGGCGATCTCCGCCGGCGTCAGGCTGGTGGTGATGCCGGATACGTCGGTGACCAATGCATCAGAGTTGGCGTCAAGTGTAAGGGTCAGCCAAACCTCAATATCCTGGTTGCTGAAAACAACGGCGTTCGGCGTATCGAAGGCAAGATTGCCAAACACAGCGGCCTGAGCTGGCGCGGCGAGCAGAGCCAGGGCGCAAGCGGCCCCTGCGATTAAAGTCCGTGACATAGTCGTTACTCCCCTACAGCGACCGACCAGACGAGGCCGGACCTAGCGTGAGGCTTACCCAACACCAGAAGGGTCCGGAGCCGATACCTCTCGAAATCGTGGGGTTGCACCCGGAGAGCAACAGCGGATCAGCTCGCTGAAAATCGCTCATTGGGCGAGTAGGTGCGACGGCTGTTAGGCTCCGGCTTCAAGCCGCGTCATCCAGTAGTCGGCGTCGAATGACGGATCGCCACTGAGATGGCGCCACAGCTTCACCCGGTTCACAAACTCCAGCCGCCCGGTATCCTGCTCGAACCAGGGCTCCGGCGTCATCAGGATGGCGGCAACGCTCTCGGGGTCGGACGGGGTCTTGGTGTAGAAGATAGGTCGTTGCGGTGCCCTTGGCTCGATGGGGTCTACATCCCAACGGCGCACCTGCGAGCCCGAGGCATGGGCCCGGATCTTGAACATATAGCGCGTGCGGTCGCCGTGGTTCACTCCACCGCCGTGCCAGATGCCGTGGTGCAGGAAGAGCAGGGTGCCGGCTTCACAGACCATGTGCTGTTGGCCGCGAACGTTTTGATACCTCCCCAACGCCACTTCGCTGACCTTCCGCAGGTGGGTGCCGGGGATGAACCGGGTGCCGCCCATGGGTCGGGTCACCTTGTGTGGATAGTACATCACCTGCACGTCGAACGCCTGACGCGGGTCGATGGTTGAGTCCTGATGGGTGTGCTGGCTGACGCTCTCGCCGCCGGACGCTGCGTGATAGGCGGGCGGGAAGGTGATGTGCAGGAAGTGGTGATCAAAAACCGGGTCATCGCCCAGCAGACTCTGCAGCGCGCCGCGCACCAGCGGCAGGTCAAGCAGGCGGGCAATGGCGCTGCCCGGCGGATAGGTCTGGCTGAGCGACGTGCCGGCCGGAACTTCGGGGATCGCATTGGCGGCCAGCGTCTGGCCATAGGTCTTCATCAGGCGTTCGCCCGGTTTCGGCTCGGCGACCTCGCCGGCCTCAGCCATGAACTGCGCATTGATCTCGTCCGGCACCACGGCGTCGAACCGCAGGAAACCGCGGGCCACGAAGCGCGCCATCTGAGCGGAGCTGAGCAGGGGAGGGGCCTGGCTCATGGGGTCACCTCAACCAGTTGTTCGAACCAGAACTCGTATTTCAGATAGGCGATATCGAACTCCTCGCCCCTCGCATGGGGGTTGAGTTGCGATGCCTGGAACAGCCGCCAGCCGTCCTTCAGAGCCGCCAGACCCGTCGGGTACGGAACTTCCTCGCTGTCGCCGGCCATGTGCAGGGTCTTGCCGGTCCCGTCATAGACGGCCCAGGCGATGGTCGGCGCATCGAGCGCGCTGTTGGCCAGATAGAGGACCAGGATTTTTTGACGGGTCACGGCTGCTGGCTGCCTTTGCCCAGAGCAAAATTCAGCATGGTGTTCAAGGCTTCCCAGGGCACGCTCATGTGCGACTGACCGGCGAACACCTTGCTCTCGATCTTGAAGCCAGCGGCACCTTTCAGCGCTGTCAGGCGCGCTGCCAGTTCCGTCGTGTTGTCGACCATGCGGTACTCTGCCGACGAGGGCACGGCTGGAGGTTGTTCCTCGCCGCCGACGCCGATGAAGACACGCGGAGTTGTCTGGCCGACCTTCACTTTTGCGGCGAAAGCGGCTTCGTCCTTCAGCACCGATAGACCAGTCCACCATATCGACGGGCTCAGCGCCAGATAGGTACGGAACGCGTCCGGATGTTGAAACATCGTGTGCAGGACGAACAGCCCGCCCAGTGAATGGCCGAACAGTATGTCCTTGCCGTGCGCCACCTGGGCCACCGCGGCGACACGCGGACGCACCTCGGTCTGGATCACCTTGTAGAAGACGTCGGCTCCGCCGGTTTCAACGGGAGTGCCCGAAACGCCGCGGGCTGGCTTGGAGGCATCGGGCGAGTTGTGGGTCAGGTCCAGCATGCGCCGGTCCTGCGCCACCAGCATGCTTTCGGAAGGATAGGAAATGCCCACGATAATCGCCGGAGCCAGCTCGGCCCCCAGCGCGCTGCGAAGCCGGGCCGCCCCGGCGAAGGTGCCGAAGTAGGCACCGCCTTCCAGCACATAGACCACCGGATAGCCGCCCTTGGGCGGGAAGGCGTACGGCTTGGCCACGGTGATCCGGTAAGTCTTGCCGTTGACCGCCGAGGTGAAGTCGATCTGCTGCGCCGTGCCCACCGTCGCCGGGACGGGCGGCGCGACCGGCGACTCAGCGATGGCCGGAGCTGCCGTAACAAGGGCCAGCGCTGTCAGCCACAGTCCTGTCGCTCGGATCATGGTTTTAGCCCGCCAGGTGTTCGTCGAAGAACCGGGCGATGTCCTGGAACGCCACCGCCGATTCCGGGGCATCGAAGGCGTAGATGTATTCGGCGTGGCTCATGGCCTCGTGCACCTCCAGCCGTGCGGTGACGCCCACCGTCCGCATGGCGCGGTAGACCCGCACGGTATCGCTGAGCAGGATGTCGCGGTTGCCCGTGACAAACACGGTCGGCGGGAAGCCCGAGAACTCGCCAAACACCGGTGACACCAGCGGATGGGTCACACCCGCGGCGCCCGCATAGAGCTCCGCCATGCTTTTTCCGAACCCATCGAAGTTTGAGAAAATGCCGTCTACATGAGCATTGACCTGGTAGCTGTCGCTGGCACCGGTGAGGTCGGCCCAGGGCGTGCCGAGCGCCAGGGCTCCCGGCAGGGCCTCGCCCAGTTCCTTCAACTTCAACGCCAGCGCCAGTGTCAGTCCGCCGCCCGCCGAGGTGCCGAACGCGCCCATGGCCGCTGCCGAACGGTCAGCGCGCAGTGCGCGCCACACCGCTACCGCATCATCCACAGCTGCGGGAAAAGGGTGTTCCGGCGGCATCCGGTAGTCCACCGAAATCACCTTCATCCCGGAATAGTGCGCACCTAGCACGGCCTCGCCGGTGCTGGCCTCGCCGCCGTTCAGCACATATCCGCCACCGTGGAAGTGAACCAGCAGCTTGCCGGCCTTGGCCGGATCCAGGGTAGAGGGCGTGATCTCGCGCACCGTCACGCCGGCGATCTGACGCAGATCTGATGTATGCGGGAACATCGCCTTGATAGCCGGTGCCACACTCAGCGCCTGAGCATCCATCTGGGCGACGATGGCCTTCCACTCGGCCGTACTTCCGGGCGACCAGCCAACCGGCAATCCGCCGCCTGCCGAGGCCGCAGCCGCCATCCCCGATATAGATCGCTGCAATTCGGGGCTGACCGTGGTTGGGGTCTTCAGGCTCTTGGCCGGGATTTCCCGGTGGGTCTGAATCTGTCCAGCGTCATCCATGGTCGTTTCCTTCTGGCCGCATCTTGGGTGTGCCTGCGTATCGTGGACCAAAGCGAGCCTTCCACGCCAGTCGGAATCGACGCTATCGCGGGGGCATCCGGATCGCCCCATCCAGGCGAACCGTCTCCCCGTTGAAATAGCTGTTGCGCAGCATGGTGAGCGCCAGGTCAGCGTACTCGTGCGGATGGCCCAGGCGGCGCGGGAATGGCACGGACTTCGCCAGGTTTTCGTACACGACCGGCGCGCGATCCTTCATGCCCATCATCGGCGGCGTCGCCATGATGCCGGGCAGGATAGTGTTGATGCGGATGCCTTCGTTGGAGAGGTCGCGGGCGATCACCAAGGTCATGCCCTTGATCGCGGCCTTGGCGGCGGCGTAGGCGACCTGACCCACCTGGCCATCCTCGGCGGCTACCGAGCCGGTGTTGACGATGGCGCCTCGCTCGCCGTCCTCGTTGGGATCCAGGGTCGCCATCCCGGCGGCGCTTTTCACGACGCAGCGGAAGGTGCCGACGGTGTTCAGCCCAAGCACCCACTCGAAGTCGGCCACCTTGAAGGGCTTGATCTCGCCGGAGAGTTTGTCGCGCGCGATGGTTTTGCCGCCCCGGCCGCCACCGGCGCAATTGACCAGGATGCGCTCCTGACCGTGGGCCGCGCGGGCCTTCGCGAAACCTGCGTCCACCGACTCCTCGCTCATCACATTGACCTCGCAAAAGAGGGCGCCAAGCTCTTCGGCCTTGCGCGCACCGGTTTCCCGATTGAGGTCAAAGATCGCCACCTTGACCCCAAGGTCGCGCAACGCCTTGACGGTGGCCGCCCCCAGACCGGACGCGCCACCGGTGACAATGGCGGAGACTGAGCTGTCGATCTTCATGGCGTCCTCACATCAAACATTGATGTCGATAGTCTGCCGGGACTGACGTTGCGGGAGCCACGCGCTTTGTTTGTGTGGCCCAGGAGCGTCTGAATCGGCCCGAATCACGACTTCGACATCCCGGGTGTTCGAAATTCACTTGCGAAACGGAGCCACCTGCGTCGTGATCGTCAAAACGGCGCCTCAAGATGCGTCGCACGGGAGAACGACCATGTCTGACGGCAATATGGAAATCAAAGCCGGGTCGCAGGCCGATGTCGACGCCCTGCCGCTTGAAACCCTGCACCCGGCCCAGGCCGAGCTGTTCGCCGCCGATGCTATGTGGCCCTACTTTGAGCGCCTGCGCCGGGATGCCCCGGTGCACTATACGCCGGACAGTGAGTATGGCCCCTACTGGTCGATCACCCGCTACAACGACATCATTGCCGTCGACACCAATCACCAGGTGTTCTCCTCTGCCGACGGCATCGCCCTGCAGACCCTCGAGGCCAAGGCCGAAAGCGAAAAGCGTCCGCGCGGCTCCAGCTTCATCGGCATGGACCCACCTGAGCACGACGTGCAGCGCAAAGCTGTCAGTCCGGTCGTGGCGCCGGCTAACCTTGCCGCCATGGCCCCACTGATCCGCGAGCGTGCCGGCGCGATCCTCGACGGCCTGCCGATCGGTGTGGAGTTCGACTGGGTCGATCTGGTCTCCAAAGAGCTCACCGCCATGACGCTGGCCACGCTGTTCGACTTCCCGCAGGAGGATCGCCGTTCGCTGACCCATTGGTCCGACATGTTCACCAACATGCCAGGACACGGCCCGGCCAAGAGCTGGGAGCACAAGCGCGAGCAGGCTGACGAGTGCTTCGGCCGCTTTACCGAGCTCTGGAACGAGCGGGTCAACGCCCCGCCCAAGTTCGATTTGGTCTCGATGATGGCCCACGCCGAGGCCACCCGGAACCTCAGCATGCGCGACTATCACAGCAACGTCGTGTTGCTGATCATCGGCGGCAACGACACCACCCGGAACACAATTTCTGGCTCGATCTATGCGCTCAACAAAAACCCCGATCAGTACGACAAGCTGCGCGCTGACCCCTCTCTGATCACGGCGATGGTCTCAGAGACCATTCGCTGGCAGACGCCGCTGGCCCACATGTCGCGCACCGCCACCCAGGACTTCGAGATGGGCGGCAAGACCATCAAGGCCGGCGACAAGGTGGTCATGTGGTACGTGTCCGGCAACCGCGATGACAGCGTCATTACTGATCCCGAGCGCTACAACATCGAGCGCGAGCGCCCGCGCCAGCACCTGTCGTTCGGTTTCGGCATTCACCGCTGTGTGGGCAACCGCCTGGCCGAGCTGCAGCTTCAGATCATCTGGGAAGAAATCCTGGCGCGCTTCCCCGAGGTCCGCGTCGTCCGCGAACCCCAGCGCACCCATTCAGCGTTCGTGAAGGGCTACGAGACCCTGCCGGTGATCATCCCGCACCGGAACTAGGCGGCAGGTCAACATGTCATCGGTGTACGGGCTGATCGGCAGCGACGTGGGCCACGCCCCTTACACTGCCAACAAACATGGTGTGATCGGGCTGACGAAGTCTGCCGCCATCGACTACGGTGACAGAGGTGTGCGGGTAAATGCGGTTTGCCCCAGTTACATCCACTCCGGGATGGTGGACCCTTATGTCGAGGCGCTGCCGGACCTGATGGCCAATGTGATCCGCACCCACTCGGCCATGAACCGCCTGGGTGAGCCCGACGAGGTGGCCCGCGCGGTCGCCTGGTTGCCTTCCGATGAGGCCAGTTTCATCAACGGCGTCGCGCTGACCATCGGTGGCGGCGACACGACGAAGCTGTACTAAGGAAGAACCGCCTCGGCCTCGATCTCCACCCGGGCGTTGGGATCCACCAGTCCCGTCACACCCACCAGGGTCATGGCCGGATAGTGCCGCCCCAGTGTCGCGGCCCAGGCTTCACCGACCATGGCCCCGCCCGCATTGAACTCTGCCATGTCGGTGACATAGGCGCGCAGCAACACGATATTGCCGATGTCGCCGCCGCCCGCGCGGACCACAGCGATCAGGTTCTCCAGCGCCAGGCGCCACTGCTCGCCCAGCGTCAGGCCGGGCTGCACCGACGCCCCGCCGGCCCGCGCCAGTTGTCCCGATACCCGGATCGTCGTGCCGCCCCGCGAACTCACCGCATGGGCAAACCCACGCGGCCGCGCCCAGCCCTCCGGCAGGATGGCCTGATAGTCGATGCCCACATCGCTCATGGTCTGTGATCCTTATCCGGCGCGGGGCGGCTCGAGGCCAAGCGCGCGCTTCATCGCCTTGATATTGCCCCGGCAGAACTTGGTCAGCTGCTCGTTGGTCGCCTCCAGCGTGGAGGCGTCCTTGGGATCAAACTTCACGATATACTCGATCCGGCAGCTGGCGGCGTCGCCCGGAACCACCGACACGGTCGAGAAGTAGGCGTTCATGTCGGGCCGATCCAGCGTGTAAGTGTAGTGCCAGGGGCCTTCGTCGGTCATCAGTTCCTGAATGGTGCGACCGCCCGGCATGGTCAGGGTGCGAACCTTGCCCTTGGGCGTCACCTCGGTGCTTTCGGCCTCCAGGGCGCCGGCCCATTTGCGGATGCCGGAAAAGTCGCCGATCACCGCCCATACTGCCTCAGCGCTCAGCGCTGCGTCGTCGCCCACCTTGATTTCGTGCATGTCTGGGTATCCTTATATTCGCTGGCCGTTCGCGGGCCAATCAGGGGTTATTGAGTTGCGGCCCGGTCGCTCATCTTGGACATTTCAGCGGCATCGCGCTCGCGGCGGCGTTCCCATTCTTCCGGTGTGGCGCAGACCCGCGACTTGAAGTGCGACCCGAGTTGCGCTTCGGTCACGCAGACTTTCTTGGGCTTTTCCGGCTTGGCCGGTTCGGACGGGACCGCCGCGCCAGTAGCGGACGTTACCGGCTTGGCTGGCGCGTCATTTGCCGGCGCGGCCAAGGCTGCGGCGAAGAACAGAACAGCAAAAGACATCATGTCTCCCTTTGGCTTGACCTTGCCCGAAGACAGGGCGTGTTGGCTACCCTACACACGGATAGCCCTGACCCAAGAGGAACCTTCAGTTGATTGACGCCGACGCCCCAACCCTGCAATCCGCCCTTGGTCAGGTCCGCACGGTAAGCCGCGAAGGCGGCCGCGCTGTGATTGAGTACCTCTGCGCGCCGCACATGTGCCACTCGGGCGGCGTCGCCCAGGGCGGGTTCGTCAGCGGCTGGATCGATGCCGCGATGGCCGGTGCCGCGATGTCGCAGTCGCCCGGCATGACGCCCATGTCGCTGGAAATGAAGATCAGCTTCTTTGCCCCCGCCCGCCCCGGCCTGGTGATCGCCGAAGGCTGGATAGAACGCGCCGGCCGCTCCACCTGCTTCGCCGAGGGCCGTTTGCTGAACGCTGCTGGCGACGTGATCGCCAAGGCCAGCTCAACTATCCGCCTGATACCCACCGACGCCGTTCAGGCGACCACGCGACGGGCGATGGAGTAGGTGTGCAGGCACGCCGGATCCTGCCCGCTTAAAGGCAGTTGGCACCAAGCCGCCACCTGCCGCCAATCCTGCATTGACTTGCGCCGCACCATCCAACAGGAAGGATCAACTCTCGCGGGAGAGGCCGGATTCTGTTTCGTCCGGCGCCGAAGGCGCAACCGCCCCGGAAACGCTCAGGCAAAAGGACCGCGACGGGCTGATGAACGCTGGAAAGTAGTCTCCGCAAGGGGCTCGCCGAAGGAGCAAGGGTCGCCACGTTAGGCGACCTGAAATCTCTCAGGCCCAAGGACAGCGGGGGCGCGCGACGTCAGGTTCTGCCTTCAGGGGTTCGGAGCCTGCCGGTTCGCGCGGTCGTCAGCCGGAGCCAACCGCTTGTCCGATATGCCGCTCAAGGTCACACCGCTCAACGACGCGCACATCGCGCTGGGCGCGCGCATGGTCGAATTCGCCGGTTATTCCATGCCCGTCCAGTATCCCGACGGGGTGATGAAGGAACATCTGTGGACCCGCGAGCACTGCGGGATTTTCGACGTCTCGCACATGGGCCAGGCCCGCCTGCACGGCGTGTCGCCCCTGTCTGCCTTCGAGGATGTGGTTCCCGGCGACTTCATCGGGCTGAAGCCAGGCCGTCAGAAGTATTCGGTGCTGCTCAACAAGAAAGGCGGGATCATCGACGACCTGATGGCCGGGCGCCCAATTTCTCCTGACGGCACGCACGACGACGGCCTGTTCGTGGTGGTCAACGGGGCCTGCAAGGACAATGACTTCAAGGTCATCGACGACGAACTGGCTGGCCAGGTCCAGATCGACCGACTGGAGGACCGCGCCCTGATCGCTGTCCAGGGCCCTGAGGCCGCTGCAGTGGTCCAGGGGCTGGTCCCGGCAACCGCTGATATGGTGTTCATGGATATCCGGTCGATGCCGGGGTTCGGGACCGACCTGATCATCTCGCGCTCCGGCTATACCGGAGAGGATGGCTACGAGATCTCGGTCCCGGCGGGTGAGGCCGTGCGCGTGTGGAACCTGCTGCTGGCCGATGACCGCGTCCGGCCAATCGGCCTGGGCGCACGGGATTCGCTGCGCCTGGAGGCCGGACTGCCGCTCTATGGCCACGACCTGGACACGACGGTCAGCCCTGTCGAGGCCGGGCTTGCCTTCGCGATCAACAAAAACCGCCGTGAACAGCGCGATTTTCCGGGTGCGGCCCGAATCGTCACGGAACTGGCCGAGGGCCCGGCCCGGGTGAAGGTTTGCCTTCGCGTCCTCGAAGGTGCTCCGGCTCGCGAAGGCGCGGCAGTCGCAGATGACACCGGCGCGATTATCGGAATCGTTACATCAGGCGGCTACTCCCCCTGCCTGAAAGCAGGCATCGCGCTGGCCTTTGTGCCCCCGGCCTTCAAGACCTCGGGCACGCAGCTGAAGGTGATCGTCCGTGGCAGGCCCCAGGCCTGCGAGGTCGTGACCTCCCCCTTCGTCCCCCATCGCTACGTGCGGAAAAGCTAGGAACCCTAACCATGCGCTTCACCAAGGATCACGAGTGGGTCACCCTCGACGGCGACATCGCCACCATCGGCATCAGCGCCCACGCCGCCGAACAGCTGGGCGACGTGGTATTCGTTGAGACTCCTGAGGTCGGCAAGTCTTTCAAGGCGGGCGACTCCTTCGCCGTGGTCGAGAGTGTCAAGGCAGCGTCCGACGTCTACGCGCCGATCTCTGGCGAGGTGGTCGATGCCAACACCATGCTGGGCGACGCGCCCGAGACCGTCAACGCCGACCCCGAAAACGGCGGCTGGTTCGCCAAGGTCAAGGTCGCCGATGCCGGCGAGTACGACGCCCTGATGGACCGCACCGCCTACGAAGCTTTTCTGCAAACCCAGTAGTTTTGATCTTTTGCTCGTCATCCCCGGCTTGTCCGGGGGACCTATGATCTCCGCGATGAAAGGTCCGCACGGCACTACCGCGCGCTCATCTGCACCACGGAGATCATGGGTGGCCCGGACAAGCCGGGCCATGACGAACTGTAGTTTGGATGGATACCCATGAGATACCTGCCCCTCACTGCCGACGACCGCGCCCGGATGCTGGGGGTGATCGGCGCTGCCGACATTGACGCCCTGTTCGTCGACGTGCCGGCTGCCGCGGCCAAGATGGGGCTCTTTGACCTGCCACGCCATGCGGGCGAGCTGGAGGTCGAACGAGAACTGGCCGCGCTGTCGGCCATGAGCCGACCGGCGGGCGCGGGGCCGTTCTTCTGCGGGGCAGGTGCCTATCGCCACCATGTGCCCGCCACTGTGGATCACATCATCCAGCGCTCGGAATTCCTGACCAGCTACACGCCCTATCAGCCCGAAATCGCCCAGGGCACGCTACAGGTGTTGTTCGAGTTCCAGACCCAGGTGGCGGCGCTCACTGGCCTCGATGTCGCCAACGCGTCGATGTACGACGGCTCCACGGCCTGCGCCGAAGCGGTGATGATGGCCAAGCGGGTGACCCGCCGCGAGAAGGCCATCCTGTCCGGCGGCCTGCACCCGCACTATGCCGCCACCACCCAGACCATTGCGCATGCCGAGGGCATGGACATCGTGCGCCAGGCCGCCGCGATTGACGCCGAAGCCGCCGTGATTGCCGCCATCGATGTCCAGACCGCCTGCGTGGTCGTCCAGACCCCCAACGTATTCGGCGTGGTCACCGATGTGACGAAAATCGCCGAGGCCGCACATGCCGCCGGCGCGCTGCTGATTGTGGTCACCACCGAGGCGGTATCCTTCGGCCTTCTGAAATCGCCCGGCGAGATGGGGGCCGACATCGCCGTCGCCGAGGGCCAGTCGATCGGCAATGCGCTGAACTACGGCGGACCCTATGTTGGCCTGTTTGCTGTCCGCGAGAAGTTGGTCCGCCAGATGCCGGGCCGCGTGTGCGGCGAGACGCTTGACGCCGACGGTCGCCGGGGGTTCGTCCTGACGCTTTCGACCCGCGAGCAGCATATCCGCCGCGACAAGGCGACTTCCAACATCTGCACCAACTCGGGCCTCTGCGCGCTGGCCTTCACTATCCACATGACCCTGCTGGGCGGCGTTGGCCTGCGACAGCTGGCCAAAGTAAACCACAGCCGCGCTTGTGAGCTGAAGGCCGCCGTCGAAGCGGTGGGTCTCGAAGTCCTGACCCCTCGGTTCTTCAACGAAATCGCCGTGCGGGTTCCGGGTTCTGCTGCAGATCTGGTCGAGGCTTTGCTGGCCGACAGGGTGATCGCCGGCGTCCCCTATTCGCGGCTCGACCCGCACGCTGGTCTGGACGACGTCCTGCTGCTGGCGGCTACCGAAACCACCACGTCGGAAGATATCGCCGCCTTGAGTGCGGTCCTCGCCCGGAGGCTCGGCCAATGACCATGAACGCCGTGGGTCGCCCTACTCGACCGGAGGGGTCCATCGAAACGACTGGCTTCAAGTCGCTGACCGGCGCTCGCGCCCTGCTGCAGGACGAGCCGCTGATTTTCGAACTCGGCGGCTGGGACAAGACCGGCGTCGATCTCGACGACGCGCCGAACGACGCCTCGGACCTGTCGGGTCTGACCCGCACGGATCTGTCCCTGCCGGGTCTCTCCGAGCCGGAAACGATGCGGCACTATGTGCGTCTCAGCCAGAAGAACCACGCGATCGATCTGGCGCTCTATCCGCTGGGCTCGTGCACCATGAAGCACAACCCGCGCCTCAACGAGAAGGCTGCCCGGATGGCTGGCTTCGCCGACCTGCATCCGCTTCAGCCGGTATCGACCACCCAGGGTGCGCTGGAACTGATGGACCGCCTGGCCCACTGGCTGAAGACGCTGACTGCGATGCCCGCCGTCGCCATGACCCCCAAGGCCGGTGCCCACGGTGAACTCTGCGGGCTGCTCTGCATCAAGGCCGCCCATGAGGCCGCCGGTCAAGGCGCGCGCCGCACCGTGCTGGTGCCCACCAGCGCCCACGGCACAAACCCGGCCACCGCCGCCTTCGTTGGCTATTCCGTCCAGGAGATCGCCCAGACCGACGACGGCCGCGTCGACCTCGCCGACCTGGAGGCCAAGCTCGGCCCCCACGTGGCCGCGATCATGGTCACCAACCCCAATACCTGCGGCCTGTTCGAACGCGATATTCTGGAGATCAGCCGCCGGACCCACGCTGCCGGGGCCTATTTTTACTGCGATGGGGCCAACTTCAACGCGATCGTCGGTCGGGTGCGCCCGGGCGACCTGGGCGTCGACGCCATGCATATCAATCTGCACAAGACCTTTTCCACGCCCCACGGCGGCGGTGGGCCAGGTGCCGGGCCTGTGGTTCTCTCGGCCGCACTCGCGCCCTTTGCCCCGGCACCCTGGGTGGTTCATGGCCCGGACGGCCTCCACCTCGTCGAGGAGCCCACAGCCGAGGCCGCCCAGGCGTTTGGTCGCATGTCTGCCTTCCAGGGCCAGATGGGCATGTTCGTCCGGGCCTATGCCTATATGCGCAGCCACGGTGCCGACGGCTTGCGGCAGGTGGCCGAGGACGCCGTGCTCAACGCCAACTACATCAAGGCCAGACTATCCGGCGAAATGTCTGCGGCCTTCCCGGACGGGCCCTGTATGCACGAGGCGCTGTTCGACGACGCCTGGCTGGACGGTACCGGGGTTACCACGCTCGACTTCGCCAAAGCGATGATCGACGAGGGCTTCCACCCGATGACCATGTATTTCCCGCTGGTGGTGCATGGCGCGATGCTGATCGAGCCGACCGAGACCGAATCGAAACGCGAGCTGGATCGGTTCTGTGACGCGCTGCTCGCCCTGGCCGCTGCGGCCAAGGATGGCGACACCAAGCGATTCACGGGTGCGCCTTACCTCGCGCCTCTGCGGCGATTGGATGAAACGCTGGCCGCACGGAAGCCGCGGCTGGCGTGGCGCCCGGAAGCCCCCGAGTATCAGCGGGAAACGACCACCGTTTCCCGCTGATACTCGAATAAGGTCAAGAATCCGCGGCAACTTCGTTGCGAAGTTGCAGCGGGGGTGTGGCGCCCACGCCATTGGCGGCCGAATAGCAGCGCGTCGCAGACATTTCACCAACCGACGTCTTTACGATTCGCTGTGGCGTACGCATATGGGATCAGTGACGGCGGAACCTCCCCGCTCCGCCGACCACTCCCCAGGACCAAAAAAGTGTCTTTCGCCATGCCCTCTTTGCGCGTGCACCGCGCCACGGACGAGATTGCCCGCGAGATCGCTTCGCGCGTGAAGCGTTTTGGCATGGTCGTGCTGGGATTTGCGATCATCGTCCTGGGCGTCATCATATCGCCACTGCCGGGACCTGGCGGCATTCCGATCATCGTCGTCGGCCTGATGGTGGTGCTTCGAAATTCCTTCAAGGCCCGCCGGCAATTCGTGCGCCTGCATCGCGCGCACCCCAGGATGATCTCGCCAATCCGGCGGCTGCTGCGCCGCGATCCGGAATTCCTGGTGATGTTCTATCAACAGTACCTGCGCGTCGAGCGATTGCTGTTGCCGCGACGCGTGCGTTTCGGGATGCGCCTTCGGCATAAGCTGCGTCGTCGGGCGGCATAGAGTCTGGCGGGTCGTCCACGAACCCCGCAGGCATCCTATCCGCAACGTGCCTCCCCAGGCTGGCGCTGCAAGTGTCCGGGGTGTCTGTGGGGCTCGTGGACGGGGCGCGGATGACGACGGCGTTCCCCAACGCGTCGATCATCCGACCGTCAGCCGCGCAGCCCTTCCGGGTGGCGCCGCCAATTCCTGAAATCTATTGCAGCTTGCCTGCCAGTTGGCCGATGGCCTTGTCGATCAATGGATCGGACTTCGCGCCCACCAGCCGTCGGGTCAGTACCTGCTCGGCCATCTGGGTCGCCAACTCCGCAGCCGCTCCACGAACGTCAGCTTCGGCTTGAGCTTCGGCCTGGGCGATCCGACGTTCCGCCATTTGGCCGCGACGCGTGATCTGTTCGGCCAGCTTGACCTGCGCCTCGGCCTGGAGACGCTTGGCCTCTTCGGCCGCATTGGCCAACATGGACGCGGCCTCACGTTCGGCGGCCGCGCGCTCCACCTTGATGCCCTCAAGTAAGGTCTGGGCCTCGGCGCGAAGTTGGGCAGCTTCATCGAGGTGCGCCTGCACCTTGCGGCCGCTTTCGCCCAGGGCGTTCCAGACCAGCTTGTGGACCCCGACGGAGACCATCAGAGCCAGGAACAGCACAAAGGCAATGCCAACCCAGAAGTGGGCGTCGGACAGTAGCTCGGTCATCGTACTATCCTTTGGCCGTCGCCAGCTCAGCCGCGGTCGCAGCCTTGCCGGTCAGCTTGGCGATGATGGCCTGGGCGGTGTCCTGAGCGATACCGGCGACATTGCCCATGGCCTTGTCGCGGGCTTTGGCGATCGCAGCGTCCGAGACGGCCGCAACGTCAGCGAGGCGGGCCTCTTCGAGCGCCAGGGCCTTGTCGATCTCTGAACGCGCCTTGGCGCGGGCGTCGCCGGCCATCTTCTGCGCCGCAGATCGGGCCTGAGCCCGCTCCGCCGCTGCCGCGTCAGCCTGGGCGTCAGCCTCGGCCTTAAGTTGTCGTGCTTGAGCCACATCGTCAGCGATCCTGGCATCACGTGCCGCGATCGTGCCGCCGAGCCTGGGCACCGCGAACAGGCGCATGTAGGCCAACAGCACGACGAAGACGATGAGCACCCAGGCAATCTGGCCTGGCCACCACTGAAAATCGAACTGTGGCAGACCGCCCGAGGCGGCGGCATGGCCAGCCGCCTCGGTGGTCGCTTGGGTCTCGTTCGCCATCGGCGTGGGATCCTGAAGTCTTAGCCGAAGCGCAGGAGCAGCGAGACGACGAAGGCGAACAGGCCCATGGTTTCCGTCAGTGCCATGCCCAAGAACAGCATGGTCTGCTGGCTGGCAGCAGCCGACGGGTTGCGGATCGCGGCTTGCAGATAGTTGCCGAACAGAACGCCCAGGCCGATACCGGCGCCGGCCATGCCGATGGCGGCGAGACCCGAGCCGATCAACTTCGCGGCTTCAACTTCCATTTCGATAGTCCTCTTTTGAGATCTTTAAGGGGCTAGTGGCCGTGACCGAAGTTCACGACCTCGTTCAGATAAACAGTAGTGAGCGCGGCGAACACGAACGCCTGAAGGACCGCTACGACCAGCTCAAGGCCGGTCAAAGCGACGATCATGGCCAACGAGAGGCCCGATCCGATCCAGCCAAGAGTGGCGATGCCGCCCGCCAGCGCAAATATTCCGAGGCCCACCACGAACGAGCCGAACAGGCTCATCACCACGTGGCCGCCCAGCATGTTGCCGAACAGTCGCATCGCCAACGTCACCGGACGCACGAAGTAGGAAATCATCTCGATGAACACCATCAGGATGCCACCCACGACGCCCATGCCCGGCACCCAGAACAGGCTCAGGAACTTGGGTCCGTGCTTGATGAAACCGAGGATGAACACGCTGAAAAAGGTGATGACCGCCAGCGTTGCTGTCACCGCCAACTGGGCCGTCACCGTAAAGGTCCAGTGCTGCCCGCCGATGTTGCCGACGGCAAAGACCACACTCATCAGGTTGAGCGTCAGGATCAACATGAACAGAGTGAAGATGAAGGGAATATACGGCCGACCGCCGGCGCCGATGATCGGCGTGACCAGCACATTGTCGATGATGCCGTAGAGCGCTTCCGCCGCTGCCTGGGCGCGGTTCGGCACGATCTCGCCACGCGCGGTGAGGGCCAGGAAGACCATCACCAGCGCGGCGCCGACCAGCAGTGTGAAGATCGAGTTGGTGATCGACAGGTCCAGCAGGAAACCGCCGATGTTCATCGGCGGAATCTCCACCATCTTGTGGATCAAGAACTGGTGCATCGGGTCGATGGCAGGCTGTTCCGCCATGGTGTTCGGCCTCAATCGTTCTCTTCATCGTCTGGAACAGGCGGGAGGGGTCCCGCCGCTTCCATCGCGCGTTTGGTCGCCAGCGTAGCAGTGCGCATGGCCACAAATATCGAAAACCCTGTGCCGATCAGCAGGCCGCCGATCAAACCCAGGGGCTCCGTATGGGTGAAGCGATCAACAAGCCAGCCGAGGCCGGCGCCGCCAAGCACCCCACTAACCACTTCACCGAGGAAGCGGAACCCGTCTCCCGAAAAGCTCTGGGCCACGGCGCTGGTCTTCTGCGCACGGTCGGCCTCGAATGCATCCAATCGCGCCGAAAGCCGCTTACGCGCCTCGTCGTGCGATTCTACCAACTTCGGCATGCGTCGGAAGGCCTATCGGGCCGCGACGTCGCCGCCGTGGCGGGGGCTTCAGGTCGCGCGGAACCTATAGACGCTACCGCAGTGCGTCAAGGCTGGCGGAAACTTACTCAAACCTATGATTTAGAAGGCATTTTATGTCGCATGGCGACGCAGCGAGGAATTGCTTCCACCCGACCCCACCCGCCTCGGTCCCTGTAACGTTGATTCAACGGCAAAAGGTGGTTGCGCCGCAGTGCTGTCGACAACACTCTCAATGACAAATCGCTGGTCATGGGCATGACCCGTCTTGGAGTGATCAAAGGAGCGAGGCCCGAGGTTCTACCGGACTTCCAACCCCACCATCTCACCCGTAGCGCGCCAGCCTTCCAGCACCTGGAAGAATTTCAGCGGCCCCGCCCCGTACATGTCGGAAAAGAAGCCCGCGCGGTTATCTTTGGCACCTTCGCTGTTGTAGTAGCCGGGCGTGCATTCCTCGTAGAAGCGGCGACCCATGCGGGCCAGGCTGCGGACTTCCTGGACATAGGCGTCCTCGGCCTCGGCGGTGGGTTCGAGCACAGCCGCGCCGCGGTCGCGCACCTGACTGACGATATAGGCCACGTGATTGGCCTGCTCGTTCAGGGCCTGCGGCACGCTGATGGTAATCGCAGTCTGGGTGAAGCCCAGGAAGAAGCAGTTGGGGAAGCCGTGGGTGGTCAGGCCGTGCAGGGTGCGCAGGCCCTCGCCCCAGTGTTCCGACAGGGTCTTGCCGCCGCGTCCGACGATGTCGTAACCGGCGCGTCGTGTGTAGGACGTGCCCACCTCGAAG
>JANORH010000417.1:0-8289 GCA_031415215.1 Alphaproteobacteria bacterium
GCCGTCGCCATCGTTGGTGCCACCGGTGCGGTCGGCGCCGAACTGATCAATTGCCTCGAAGCGCGCGATTTCCCGGCATCGGGGCTCCGGCTGCTGGCGTCGGCGCGCTCAGCGGGTCGCACGGTCTCCTTCCGGGGCGAAGAAGTGCCTGTCGAGGTTCTGAGCGATGCCAGTTTTGCCGGCATTGATCTCGCCTTCTTCGCGGCAGACGCCGAAACCGCCCTGGTCTACGCGCCCCACGCAACGGCGGCCGGTGCGATCATCATCGACAATTCTTCAGCGTTTCGCATGGACCTCGACTGTCCCTTGGTGACACCGGAGGTGAACCTGGAAACCCTGGTCGGTCATCGCGGCGTCATCGCCAACCCCAACTGTGTGGCAATCCTGGCCTGTGTGGCAGTGGCACCCCTGCAGCGCCGCTTCGGTCTGCGTCGCCTGCAGATCGCCACCTATCAGGCCGCATCCGGGGCGGGTGCGCCTGCCATGGCCGAACTGGCCGCCTCCACCCAGGCGCAGCTGGCCGGTGAGGCCTATCCGCCGAAGGTGCTCCGCCACCCCTACGCTTTCAACCTGTTCAGCCACGACGCCGACGTCGATCTCCAGAGCGGCTACAACGGCGAGGAACTGAAGGTGATGGCCGAGACCCGGCGCATGCTGGGCAGTTTCAACCTGCCGATCGGTGTCACCTGTGTGCGCGTGCCGGTGCTGCGCGCCCACGCCATGGCGCTCAGCCTTGAACTCGATGCGCCGGTCGCCCCCGCTGCGATCCGTGAGGTGCTGGCCGAGGCTCCGGGCGTGCGCATTGTTGATGATCGCGAGAACAACCACTTCCCGATGCCGGTAGAGGCCCAGGGGCAGGGCGATGTACTGGTCGGACGCATCCGGCGCGATCTGGGTGATCCCTCTGGCCGGTCCGTGGCGCTGTTCCTGGCGGGCGATCAATTGTTGAAAGGTGCGGCGCTCAACGCGGTTCAGATCGCCGAACAGCTGTTGATCGCGTAGTCATGATCAGGTGAAGATCGCCGTCATCGCCATAGGCCGTCTGGCCCGTTCGCCTGAAACCGGGCTGGTGAAACTCTATGTCGACCGCGCCACGGCGGCGGGGCGGTCGCTGGGGCTCGGTCCGGTCGAGGTGATCGAGGTCGAAAGTCGCAAGCCCGGCAAGGCCGCCGAAGCCGAGGCGTTGAGAAGCTACCTCGTCGACAGCCACGTCATCGCCTGTGACGAGCGTGGCAAGGCCCGGGCGTCCCGCGCTTTCGCTGAAGAGATCGGCATCCTTAGGGATCGCGGGGTGCGTCGGCTGGTATTCCTCATCGGGGGTGCCGACGGCCTGGATTCCGATCTGGTCTCGGCGGCGCAAGGGACCCTGGCGTTCGGTCCGCAGACCTGGCCGCACGCCATGGCGCGGGCCATGCTTTGTGAACAAATTTATCGCGCGGTCTCCATTCTGGCCGGTTCGCCCTATCATCGCGATTGATGCAGCGGATTCTCATTCTTGGTGCGATTGGCGCGGGGCTGGTCAGCGTCGCGGCCATGGCGGCGACCACCGACCGGCTGGCGAGGTTGAACGTCGCCGAGACCGAACTGTCCGTCGACCAGGGCCTCAATATGCACCGCCTCTCGCGGCTGTTGTCGGTTCTGGAACAGCTGCGGCGCGATCCCCCTCCGGCACTGCTGGTTTCGCCGCAGGACGCCAAAGATGCGGTGCGCGCCGCCATTCTGGTCAAGGCCATGACCCCTGACCTGCAGGCACGTGCCCGGGGCTATGCCGAGAATGCCACAGAAGTCATGCGCCAGCGCCGTCTGGCCGCCGTGCAAAGCGAGGCGCTGTTCGAGCGCGACAGCCGGACAGCCGAGGCGCTGCCTGAACCGGACGGCTCTGCGGCCTTGCTGAGGCGGTACGACGCCAACGGTGCTGGTGAAAAGCTGACACCGCCAACCCGCCTGATCCTGCCGGTCGACGGCACGGTCATCCGACGCTTCGGCGCGTCCATCGCTGGCGGCGGCCGTTCCAATGGCATGACGCTGAAAGCGGCAAAGGGTGCCCGCGCTGTCAGCCCGTCGGTGGGACTTGTACAGTATGTGGGGCCTGTAAAAGGCTGGGGCGTCATCGTGATATTAAGACTAGCCGGTGGATATCATCTCGTGCTTGCTGGTCTTGACAGATCTTCGGTTCAGATCGGTCAGTCCGTTGTCGAGGGTCAGCCGGTGGGCTGGGCCTCGGATGGTCGGCAATCGGCTCCGGAACTCTACCTTGAGGTCCGCGAGCAGGGTTCGCCGGTCGATCCGGCCAGATGGCTTGGCTAGATCGGGGGGTGGAAGCAAAATGGACGGAATGCGGCCACAAAGGCGTCGCTTCAGTCTGTTGAATGAGCGGTGAATGCCGCCAGAGGGAGTTTGAGGCAGCCTATGAAGAAGTATCTGTTGATCGGCGCATCGGCTTTTGTCCTCGGTGCAGGCTCCATGGCCTATGTGAGCCAGGCGGCACTGGCGGCAGCCCAGCCTCAGGCGAAAACCTACCGCATGCTGGGCCTGTTCGGCGATGTGCTGAAGACCATCGAGAACCAGTATGTGAGCGAAGTCGACCAGACCAAGCTGATCCAGTCGGCCATCGACGGCATGCTGACCTCGCTTGATCCCCATTCCGGCTATCTCGACCCTGAATCCTTTGACGATATGCGCGATCAAACGCGCGGCGAATATGGCGGCCTTGGCATCGAGGTGACCAGCGAGGACGGCGTGGTCAAGGTCATCTCGCCGATGGACGACACGCCCGCCTCCCGGGCCGGGATCAAGGCCGGGGACTACATCACGGCGGTCAACGGGGAGAGCGTCCTGGGTCTGACGGTCACCGAGGCCGTCAAGCAGATGCGCGGCAAGGCAGGCGAGACCGTGGCGCTGACCATCGCACGCGAAAAGACCGAACCGTTCGATGTCAAACTGGTTCGGGAAGTCATCAAGCCCAAGTCCGCGACCGCCCGGCTGGAAGGCGACTACGGCATCCTGCGCATTGGCAGTTTCAACGAAAAGACCACGGACGAAGCAGAGGCCGCATTCGCCGATCTGAAGGCCAGGAACCCCAAACTGAAGGGGCTGGTGCTGGATCTGCGCAACAATCCCGGCGGGCTGCTGGACCAGGCCGTCGGCGTCTCGGATCTCTTTCTTGAAGGTGGCGAGATCGTCTCACAGCGCGGTCGCGATCCGCGCGACGTCGAGCGCTACAACGCGCGTGCGGGCGACATGACCGGCGGCTTGCCCATCGTTGTCCTGGTCAACTCCGGCTCAGCGTCGGCCTCGGAGATCGTCGCCGGGGCGCTGCAGGACCGCAAGCGCGCCGAACTGGTTGGCACCACCAGCTTCGGCAAGGGTTCGGTCCAGACTGTGATCCCGCTACGGGGCGGCGTGGACGGAGCGCTGAAGCTGACGACAGCCAAGTACTTCACACCCTCGGGTCGTTCGATCCAGAAAACGGGCATCGAGCCCGATCTGGAAGTCGCCTCGACCCGTGAGGAGGCGCAGTTCATCGCCAATCGCGCCTATCAGTTCTCGGAAGCGTCGTTCAAAAATGCGCTCAACGGCGACGAGGGCAAGGTGCGGCGCGGCGCACATGAGCCGGCCGAGGCACCCCCGGAAACCTTTGACGTCAAGAAGGATTTCCAGGTCTCCCGCGCTATGGACGTGCTCCGCTACGGGTCTGTCGCGGCGACGCCAAAGTTGCCGAAGCCCACCGCACGGATGGCCGAGATCGTCGGCAAGGCGCGTATCGCCGAAGCTAAAACTGCGACGACCCAGAAGTAGGGCCGGCAGTCCGGATTGATCCATCGAGTGGCAGCGAAAGCGCCCGTTAACCATGTTCGGCTAGGGTAGAGGTTGAGGAGACCCGCATCTTGGCCGCCATCGCCCTGCCCAAGTTAAAGCTACCGGCGCTGACCTTGCCTGCCGTCGATCTGCGTGCGTTGGCGAAGAACCCGTTGGTCGGTCTGGGGCTGGCCGGGGTGCTGTTCGTGGTGGCGGTTGCAGGGCTGATCAGCTTGCTGGGCCCGCTGGGCGGTCAACACCCTGCGCGACAATCCCTTGCGCTGGTGTTCAAAGCCGCTCCGGCAGGTTGGCGCGCCGCGTTGACACCAGGTCACGGTAAGCCTCATGTCTACGCCGACGTCGTAAGGCTCTCGGAGCGTCCACTGTCGCCGCAGCTCGCTCGTGCCGCCAATATGCCGGCCGCCGTACAACCACTTGCCGGAGGTGCGCTTGCAGTCGCCCCGATCACCGGCTTCTACGCGCAAGGCCCCGGCGGCCCGCTGCCGATCATCGCCCGGGATGGCCGCACGCCGGCGCAGATTTATGCTCGACCGTTCCAGTCGAACGGCCGCCCCAAGGTGGCCCTGGTCATAGGCGGCCTTGGCCTCAACGCCCGCGCGACCCGCCAGGCGATCGAGACGCTGCGGCCGGAGATAACGCTCTCCTTCGTGGTCTATGCCGAGGGCCTGCAGAGCTGGATCGATCTGGCACGCGCCAACGGACATGAGGTGCTGTTGGAAGCGCCAATGGAGCCTGAAAACTATCCGGATAACGATACCGGCCCGTACACCCTGATGACGGATATCCAGCCCGGCGAGATCACAAAAAAACTGGAGTGGATTCTTTCGCGAGCGACCGGCTATTTCGGTTTGACCAACTACCAGGGCGGGCGGTTCCTGACGAGCGCCCCGGCCTATGCTGCCTTGGCCAATTCGATGAAGGCCCGCGGGCTGGCGTTTGTCGACGATGGCTCAGCCGCCGGGAAGGGTGGGGGCCTGCCGCGAGCTTCCGCCGAGCGCGTAATTGACGACAAGCTTTCGGGCCCTGCAATCGATCAGCAGCTGGCCGCTCTGGAGGCCGGCGCGCTGCAACGCGGCCAGGCTCTGGGCTCCGGTTTTGCTTATCCCGTCACCCTGCAGAAGGTTGTGGCCTGGGCCAACGCGGTTGAAGAAAAGGGCTACCAACTCGCGCCCGTGTCGGCGCTGACTGCCCAGCGATGACCGATCTGACCCAGTATCGCCCCAATGTGGGGGTTGTGCTTTTTCACCCCGATGGGCGGGTCTGGCTGGGCCGACGCGCCCACACCACGCCGCCCGGCTGGCAATTTCCGCAAGGTGGCGTCGATCCCGGCGAAGATCTTGAGTCAGCCGCCCGTCGGGAACTGACCGAAGAGACCGGGGCCGTCAGCGCGACCTATCTGGGCCGCACCGATGACTGGATCGTCTATGACTTCCCGGCCAGCTTCTCCGGTCCGAAATCGGTGCGGGGCTTTCGGGGTCAACGACAGGTCTGGTTTGCGTTCCGGTTTGACGGGGGTGACGCCGAATTCGACCTGACCAATCATGACGAACCCGAATTTGATCTCTGGCGTTGGGGTTATCTGGCAGAAGCGCCGGAACTGATCGTGCCGTTCAAACGCGCCGTCTACGAGACGGTGGCCCTGGCGTTTGCACCCTTTGCGGCGACCCGAAGCGCCATCGGCTGATCCAGAGACGCGAACGGGTTTCCCCTTGAGCCCGCCACCCTCTAGGGTCCTTCCCTGGGTTCAGATTGGGGAAGAGCCATGCCGACCGTTATCATGGTGCACGGCGCCTTCTGTGGCGGATGGGCGTTTGAGCGATTCCGCGAACCCTTCGAGGCGCAAGGCTGGACTGTGTTGGCACCCGACCTTCCTGGGCGCGACAAGGCGGGCTCTGCCGCAGGGCGGTCGATCAGTGACTATGTCACCAGCATCGTCGAACTCTGCACCACGCTTCCGGAGCGGCCAGTGCTGCTGGGACACTCCATGGGTGGTCTTGTCTGCCAGCTTGCAGCCCGCCGGGCCGAAGCGGCGGCTGTCGTCTTGTTGGCCCCCTCAGCGCCTTGGGGGGTCCATGGGTCCAGTATGGAGGAGGCCGCGACGGCGTTCGGCGTCCAGCTGGCCGATCCATTCTGGATGGGATCGGTAACCCCCGACCGGGGTTTAATGCGCTCCCACGGTCTGGACCGGGTGCCAAAGTCCGAACAACAGGTGATCCTCGACCGGCTGTGCCCCGAGAGCGGGCGTGCCGTGCGTGAAGTGCTCAACTGGTGGCTCGACCCGTTCATGACCACCAGCGTCGGTGCCGGTGCCCTGCCCATGCCAACCCTGGTGCTGGCCGGAGAGCGCGATGTGGTCCATCCGATCAACACCGTCCGCCAGACCGCCGAGCGTATCGGGGCCGCCTATGCGGTCATGCCGGGCATGAGCCACTGGCTGATCGGCGAGACCGGCTGGGACGCTGTCGCCGAGGCCACGCTTAGCTGGTTGGAAGAGGTTCGTGCGCCCGCCGCCTGAACAGGGTCTGTTACTTGCGCGCCTTGCGCGCCTCGATGGCCCACCGGATTAGCCCAATGCCCGACACCAGAACCCAGGCCCCCTCCATGGCGACGGCCGACAGGTTAAAAGCCTCGGTGAACAGCGAATAGAGGATCGCCGTCGCGCCCAGCAAGTTGGCCAGCAGCGACGCCGGACGTCGGGGGTCCAGCCGCCCCATGGCGGCACCAGCATAGGCGATCAGGATGACGAGGACGCCGCCTAGGCCAGCGACGTCGGCCAGGGCTATCAGAACTTGCGTTCCTGATACTGCATCGTCGCCGTGTCGTACTTGGGGCTCAGCGGGGTGTCGTCCGGCTTGCGAACCGTCGAGAAGTTGAGGCCGATGCTGTCGGTGGCTGTCAGGTTTTCCCACGACCGCCGCACGCGCTTCAGACCATCGGGGTCCTGCGCCTGAGTGTAGTTGGCGGTGGGGTCGAGTGGCGGCTGGTGCACAAAGGCCCAGATGTTGAGCGCCTTGGCGACTTCAGCGTCCTGACCCAACGGATAGCGAAGTTCGGTCAGGCAGACGCCCTTATTGGACCCGGCCGGGAACAGGATCACGGAATAGCCCTTTTCAGGACCTAGCTGGCGGCTCCAGGTCTGTTCACGTCGGTTCAACTTGAACCCATGGGCTTTAGCCAGCACGTCCAGCTTTGTGCCGCGTACGGACGGCTTGCAGATTTTTTCGAGGATCGCGATCGCCTCGGCACCGTTGCCGGTGGTGGGAACCGTGGGTGGAGGGGGAGCGGGCTCGGCCGGGGGCGCAGGCGGCGCGACCACGATCGGTGTTTCAGCTGCCGGCGCTTCAGTTGCCGGTGCCGCCGCCGCCGGTGCTGTCGCAGGCGGTGCAGCGGTTTCCGGCTGAGCATGCACGGCCGTGGCGAGGCCGGCGGCGAGGATCAGGCTGGAGACGGCGAGACGCATGTTCAGGTTCCCTAACTTCGGCACGGCATCAGACTTGAGGTTAGCGGCCTAGGCAAGGCCTCTTGGCGACAAAATTACGGCAATAATATTATCCGCCTACTTTGTAGCCTCAGCGGCGTGCTCCGCCAGGATCGTCAGGCCGTCCGGTGTTACGTCGGCAAAACCGCCGCGAACGTCATAGACCGTGACCGACCCTTCGTTGTGCACGCTCACGGGACCTTCTTTCAGCGCGGTCATGAACGGCGCATGACCGGCCAGCACGCCGAACCCACCTTCGGAGCCCGGCGCGTCCACCTGGTCGACCAGTCCGGAGAACAGTTCGCGTTCCGGGGAAACCAAAGAGAAGTGCAGCTTTTCGGCCATCGGTTTCTTACGCTTCCATCGCCAGTTGCTCGGCCTTGGCGACCGCATCTTCGATGGTGCCGACGTTGTAGAAGGCCGGCTCCGGCAGGTGGTCGTACTCGCCTTCAACCAGCGCCTTGAACGAACGGATGGTGTCCTCCAGGCTGACCAGCACGCCGGGCGTGTTGGTGAACTGTTCGGCCACGTGGAAGGGCTGCGACAGGAAGCGGCTGATCTTGCGGGCGCGGGCGACCGTCAGCTTGTCTTCTTCCGACAGCTCATCCATGCCCAGGATGGCGATGATGTCCTTCAGCGCCTTGTACGACTGGAGCGTCTCCTGCACGCGGCGGGCGACGTTGTAGTGCTCCTCGCCGATCACCAGCGGGTCCATGATCCGCGAGGTGCTATCCAGCGGGTCCACAGCGGGGAAGATGCCTTGGCTGGCGATGTCGCGGCTGAGCACGGTCGTCGCATCCAGGTGGGCGAAGGACGCGGCGGGTGCCGGGTCGGTCAGGTCGTCAGCGGGTACGTAGATGGCCTGCACCGAGGTGATCGAACCCTTGGAGGTGGACGTGATCCGCTCCTGCAGGTTGCCCATCTCGGTGGCCAGCGTCGGCTGATAGCCCACGGCTGAGGGGATGCGGCCCAACAGAGCCGACACTTCGGAA
>JANORH010000418.1:0-2067 GCA_031415215.1 Alphaproteobacteria bacterium
CAGACGGCACTTCTGGCCAACAGCTGATCGACCGTGGGGCGTACCCCGTCCGCGTCGGCCATGGCGCGCATCAAACCAATGTCTGCCTGGGGAAAGGCGTCGGGCTCACGCAGTTCGCGCAGCGCAATGTACTGGGCCGTCCACTCACCGACACCCGGAAGCGCTTTCAAAGCAGCGATTGCGCTCGCCAGGTCAGCACGTGGCGTGAAGATCGTGGGATCTTCTGCAACCGTACGCGCAAGGGCCTCAAGCGCCCTTCCGCGAGCGCCGGGCATCCCGAGCGCGGCGATATCCTCTCCAATCAGACGCTGCGGAAGCGGGAACACGCGGGTGAGGCCGGCGGCGACGGCGGCCGGATCATCGATGGCCTCGCCATAGGTCGTCACCAGCTTTGCCGCGAGATTGCGGGCCGCTGTGACCGTGATCTGCTGACCCAGGATCGCACGGGCTGCCAGTTCGAAGCCGTCCCAGGCCCCGGGCGCGCGCAGTCCGGGTCGGGCGGCCACGAGCGGGGCCAGGGCAGGATCCTGACTGAGATGTGCACCAATCAGGATCGGATCGGCCGAGAGGTCAAAAACGCGCCGGATCCGGGCAATCACGGCGGGGAGAGCGCGCAGGCTGGGGAAATGAATCTCCGCCGATAACGCGTCGTCTTTGCGGGGCGTCACAACAACCACACCGCGTTGGCCGTCGATCACGAGCGTGCGGGCGTAACGTCTGGACTCGACCCGCTCGATGCCCGGTATGGCCCGCATCGACAGGAAGCCGATCATCGCGTGCCAGTCATAGGGCGGCTTGTAGGGCAAGCGGACAGTGATGCCGCCAGCGGCGGGTATCTCGAGCTTTCGCGAGCGCCGCAGCTCGCCGGGCGGACGCCCGAAAAGCTGCTGAAACGTCTCATTGAACCGCCGAACACTGCCAAAGCCGGAGGCCAGCGCCACCTCCCCCATCGGCAACAGGGTTTCCTGGATCAGTTGCTTAGCCAACAGCACGCGACGTGTCTGGGCCACGGATACCGGCGACGCGCCAAGGTGCTGGCGGAACAACCGGCGAAGCTGTCGTTCACCGACGCCAAGCCGTGACGCCAGCGCATCAACGTCGCCGTTGTCCATGGCACCGCACTCGATCAAGGCGAGCGCACGCGACACCGTGTTGGAAGTTCCACGCCAGGCACCCAGGTCAGGCGACGCCTCGGGTCGACACCGCAGACAAGGCCGATAGCCCGCCTCCTGCGCCGCGGCCGCGGTCGGATAGAACGTCATGTTCTGCGGCTTCGGCGTCCGTGCAGGACATATCGGACGGCAGTAGATTCCTGTCGTCTTCACCGCGCCGAATATGCGCCCGTCAAAACGCGCGTCGCGGGTGACAAAAGCTCGGCGGGAGGCTTCGAAATCCATTTGCATAGCCGCTAAGATGCGGGTGCCTACGATCAAAGTCTCGCGGTTTTCGGACGTCGATGGCTCGATCTTGTGGACACGTGCGTAGTGGATCCAGCGGCTTACCCGTAGGCCTGTCAGTTGAGATCCAGCGGCGGCAGTGAACTTTCTGTCGCGAAATTACAGCCTGACCAATGCACGCGGCCATCAACCCTGGGGTCAATCCTCGTGGATCAGCTCAGCCTCGACACGTGCACCTCGCGCGCGCGTAGTGTGGCCCATCAAGAATCTGATTTGCCGGAATCCGTGCTGAAATGGGGTTTCAGGCGCAAAATGCGCGCCAAACACTGCCGAAACAGCAGGACCGACCGAAAAACTCACCATATCTCGTCGCGTAGGGGAAAACGCCGGTTTCCAGTGGGCCACACCCGCGCGGCTTTTTGCGGCACCCGGCCTACCCTTCCAGGCGTCGTTCACCGCCGCCCATTTCGCGTCCTCAAGCTTTGGAACGGGCCGATGCCAGGTGCGCCATGGCGGCGATGCCGGTGATCGGGCTAAGGATCAGGATCAGGATCAGGATCAGGACGGCGAACCCGATGATCCCTTGGTAGTCACGACAAGCCAGCCATTGGGGAAGCTTCCGCAGGGCTTATCCCAGAGCCACCGCCAGCCGCTTGTCCCTGGCGATGGA
>JANORH010000419.1:0-7807 GCA_031415215.1 Alphaproteobacteria bacterium
CCCGCGGCCGGGCGATGACATCGGCTAGCGGCTCAAACCCCTACGCGCCTTGGACTGGGGAGCCTTGGCGCGACGGCCCGCCTCTACCGCCTTGCCCACCCAGCTTGCCAGCACATCGGGGTCCTCAAGGGCGTCTGGGGGAAGGCTCCAATAGCTCATCGGCTTGTCGCCGTCGAAGGGGCGAAAGGCCTCACAGCCCGCCGCCTGGAATTCGGCACGGTTGATCGCATCGACCTTCAGATAGAGGGTGTCTTCCGCGATCAGGCCAAAGAACAGGTCTTGGCGCGACAGGCCTACGCCGCCAAACATCCTGCGATGGGTGATGCCGCCCAGGGGGGCGAGCTGCTCAAGCACATAGTCCAGATAGTTTGGTGACACGGCCATGACATTGCGTTCCTGCGGGAGCCTGGGAGAATAGGGCCATGAGCGCGCCGCCAAAGACCGTTCTGATCGCGACATCTGAAGAACAGGCCGCAATTCGTGAGGCTGTGCGGGCCGCGCCCGGTCGGTTGGTGGCGGGACCAGAGCATGTCGAGGGCTTGTTGGCCCTGCTGTCGGATCCACGGGTGTCCGACCCGATCTATGATCTCCCGCGCCCTTTTTCCCACGAGAGCATCGCCAAGTGGGTCGCAGATAGTGAGGCGCTTCGCCAGGAAGGGCGGTGCATCCTGGCGGTCAACCTGGACGAGGCCGGCCAGGTGGCGGGTTATTCCAGATTTTCGATTTGGCCCGAACGCTCATCTGCCGAGCTGGCGGGGGCTCGCAGGGCAGACCTTCAGAACAGCGGCGGCGGTCGCACGGGTGTGGCCCACTCGATCGACTGGATGTTTGAGGTGCTGGGGGTGCGCCTGATCGGCCTCACCGCCGCTCTGGACAATATCCGATCCGCAAGGGCCATCGACGGGGCGGGCTTTACCCGTATGGGCGAGGTCGAGAGTGTGCGACCGGACGGCACGATCCGTCGCTCCATCTATTGGGAACTGAGCCGGCAGGCGTGGCGGGCCTTGCGCGACGCATGAAAAAAGGCCCCGGCCTTTCGACCGGGGCCTAAAACGTCGAAATACCTTAGGCGTTCGCGGGCTTAGGCGCGGTGGCACCGGGCAGCACGGCGCGACCCAGGTCAAAGAACTTCGGGGCCATGGCTGGAATGGCTTCCTTGATGATGCTGTCCACAGTCCAGCCCTCTTCCTTGGTCACGGTCTCGATCGGCCGCGGCTGGGAATAGAGGATGATGTTCTCACCCGACGAACCGAAGATCTGGCCCGAGACGCTGGCGGCGGCAGGGGCGATCATGGCCACGGAGAAGCGGGCCGGTTGGTCAGCGCGGATCTTCTCGGCCATCACGGCCCGACGCGCGGCGGCGGCCTCATCCTTGATCGGAACCGACTGGGTCATGCGGGTCCAGGCCACGGGGGCGACGCAGTTGGAGCGCACATTGTTGCGCGCGCCTTCCATGGCGATGATCCGCGACAGGCCGGCGATACCCATATTGGCCGCGCCATAATTGGCCTGACCGATGTTGCCAAACAGCCCCGAGGTCGAGGTGAAGAACATGTACGCGCCATCGTTCTGCTCGCGGAACAGCTCGATGGTGGCGCGGGCGACATTGAACGATCCGCGCATGTGGACGTCGATGACGGAGTCCCACTCGGCTTCGGTCATCTTGTGGAACATCACGTCGCGCAGGATTCCGGCGGGATTGATGACGGCGTGGAGGCCGCCGAATTCCTTCTTGGCCTGCTCAACCATGCCGTAGACGGCGTCGAGGTCGGTAACACTGTCGGAGTTGGAGACCGCCTGGCCGCCGGCGGCGCGGATTTCCGCAGCGACCGTTTCGGCGGGACCGGCGGAGCCTTCTTCGTCACCCTTCAGGCTGCCGCCCAGATCGTTGACGACAACCTTGGCGCCTTCCTGCGCGGCGATCAGGGCGCAGTCGCGGCCAATGCCGTTGCCGCCGCCGGTGACCAGTACAACCTTACCTTCAAGTGCGCCCATCGCGTCAGTCTCCCGTTTGATTTGGGAGACACTTATTCGAGGCGGTCGGCCTTACGCAAGTCAGGGAAGAGCCAGGCCCAGATTCCTGTGACCATGACCGCGCCCACCCCACCGAAGACAGCAGCCCCCACAGGCCCCAGAATCCTGGCGACAATGCCGCTCTCGAACTCGCCCAGTTCGTTGGAGGCTCCAATGAATACCGAGGACACGGCGGCGACCCGGCCACGCATCTGATCCGGGGTGACAAGCTGCACCAGCGTCTGCCGCACAAAGACACTAAGCATGTCGGCACCACCCAGTACCGCCAGCGCTGCGACCGAGAGCCACAGGGATTTCGACAGCCCGAAGACGATGGTCGCCAGACCGAAAACCGCCACCCCACCGAACATGTAGAGACCCGCCTTGGCCCGGATCGGGTTGGCAGCCAGCCACAGCGCCACAACCGTCGCGCCCATGGCCGGGCCGGCGCGCAACAGGCCGAAGCCTTGCGGCCCGACATGCAGCACGTCACGGGCGAACACCGGCAGCAGGGCCGTGGCACCGCCCAGCAACACTGCGAACAGGTCCAGGGAAATGGCGCCGAAGACGATCTTCTGGTGCCAGACGTAGGACAAGCCTTCCTTGATCAGCGCCCAGCGCGACCCTGGATTGACGTCAGGTTTGGCGTTCTTGCGGATCAGCAGGATCAGAGTGAACGCCAGACCGTATAGCGCGAAGGTGGTGAAATAGGCCGTCTCGGCGGAGCGGGCGACCAGGAACCCGGCGGCGGCAGGTCCGGCGATGGACGCGCTCTGCCAGGCCAGCGAATTCCACGCGATGGCCCGTGGCAGCAGCCTTCGCGGCACCAGCATGGGTCCAAGCGCAGTATTGGCCGGCGCGAAAAACGCGCGGCTGGCCCCGAACAGAGCGGCGATTGCCAGAAGCAGGCCGGGCGAGGCCCAGCCGTTCAGGGTTGCCAGTGCCAGCGCCAGCACGCTGAGCATTTCTCCGGTGAGGCAAACCAGTAGCAATTTCTTGCGGTCGTAGCGGTCTGCGGCCTCACCGGCCGGCAGAGTCAGCAGGAACAGCGGGACAAAGGCTGCAAGTCCAATCATCCCCACCAGGAAGGCGCTCTCGGCCACCGAACGGGTCTCGCGAGCCAATGCGTACATCTGCCAGCCCATGGCGACGCTCTGGATCTGCGTGCCGAAACTGCCCATCCAGCGGGTGCCCCAGAACAGCAGATAGTCGCGTTCCTTGAGCAGCTCCCGGGCGGAGGGGACTGTGTCGTCTGCGGGGGCGGGAGTGTCTGTCATACGCCATGCCAACCTGCCTTGCGCCGTGCGGCGGAGCAATGGCGTTGACGGCCGGGCGCGTTGCCCCTATCTGCGCCGCTCAAGTCAACGGCCCGGAGGGCCTTTCCGATGCGACGACGTCCGCTGGCCTAGCGCCACCCGAACCCAACGCCTGACCCGACGGGTCAGCCGCCACGTCGTCTTTTGCATCCGAGACTTGCCCATGTCCCCGCAGTCCTGCCGGCCCGAGCCGGCGCTGACGTTCGTCAATGAGACCCCCGGATATAGCCCCGGCATTGAGGCTCTGTTGAACCGTGCGTTCGGACCTGGACGTTTTGCCAAGGTGTCCGAGCGGGTGCGTGAGTTTGCCGAGTTCGCGCCGGAGCTGTCGTTTTGTGCCTTTGAAGGAGAACGCCTGGTTGGAACCGTGCGGATGTGGCGGGTGGCCGTGGGCGACCAGCCCATTGTGTTCCTCGGTCCGCTGGCGGTCGAGGCCGACGCGCGCAAGCACGGCCTGGGTGCATTACTGGTGGAACGCGCTTGCGAGACGTCCGAGGCGCTTGGCGAGGCGGCGGTCGTGCTGGTAGGCGACCTGCCGTTTTTCCAGCGGGTGGGATTTGAGGTGGCGTCCGGTGTGGTGATGCCGGGGCCAGTTGATCCTAAGCGAGTGTTGGCGCGGGTGTTCGTGGATTTGCCTTTAAGCGGACCGGTGCGGCCTCGCGCTTGAGCCGACTGCCCGGTACGCCTACGTTCGTCACATGGTGGAGACAACGCACAAAGTCGGCCTCGATGGCATGATCGCGGCAGCAAGGCAGGTTCCAGGGCGCGGCTTGCCGCCGGTTCACCTGTGGAATCCAGCCCACTGCGGCGAGATCGACATTGTCATCAAGCGCGACGGCCGCTGGCTGCACGAGGGTGCGGTGGTCGGTCGTGAGGCCATGGTGCGTCTGTTCTCGACGATCCTGCGCAAGGACCCGGACGGGTTCCATCTGGTGACGCCGGTGGAGAAGCTGCGGATCACTGTCGAGGACGCGCCGTTCATCGCGGTTCGAGTGGACCGGGACGGCGACCAGCTGAAATTTCTCACCAATGTCGGCGATGAGGTAACGGCGGACGCCGAGCACGCGATCCGCGTCGAGGTCAACGCGGGCGGCGAGCCGAGGCCCTATCTGCATGTCCGTCGCGGCCTGGAGGCACTGATCTCACGCTCCGTGTTCTATGAGCTGGTGGAGATGGCGGACGAGCGTGACACGCCTGACGGCTCGCGCCTGGGGATCGAGTCGGGCGGCGTGTGGTTTGCCCTGGGTCCCGCCGAGGCAGCCGGCGCGTGACGGGGGCAAATCCGTACGACTGGATCACGGACCGACTCGAGCCGTTGGACCGGTCGCTGAGTGCCGACGCGCGGCGCAGTTCGGACTTTGATCTGGACCCCGAGAACTGGTCCGCGCCTGGAGAGCCTCTGACCCCGGCGGCGGTGTTGGTCGGGCTGATCGAGCGCGACCACGGCCTTAACGTGCTGCTGACCCGACGATCAGACAATATGCGCAGCCACACCGGTCAGGTGGCCTTTCCTGGCGGTCGTCAGGACCCGGGCGAGGGGCCGATTGAAGCGGCGTTGCGAGAGGCGCACGAAGAAGTGGGCCTCGAACCGCACTTCGTTGAGCCGGTCGGTTTTTCGACGCCCTACCAGACTGGCACCGGATTTCTGGTGACCCCGGTCGTGGGGTTTATCCGGCATGGTTTCACCCTGACGCCCAATCCCGGCGAGGTGGCCGACATCTTCGAGACGCCGCTCAGCTTCCTGATGGATCTGGCCAACTACCAGGAACACGAGCGCGAGCTGCCGTCGGGCGTGAAACGGCGGTTCTACGCGACGACGCATGAGGCGCAGTATATCTGGGGAGCGACCGCGGGCATGCTACGGGCACTGCATGGACGGCTCTACGGGGTGGACCGGTCATGAGCGAGAGTCTGGGTCTGCGGCCCTGGATGACCGCACCGGAGACAACGGCGGTGTTTGATGCACTGGAAGCCGAGGGCGGAGCCGGGTGCGCCCGGTTCGTTGGCGGCTGTGTGCGTAATGCGCTGGTCGGGCGGCCTATCGACGACATTGACATTGCCACGACCCTGACGCCCGAGCGGGTGGTTATGGCGTTGAGGGCGGCGGGATTGGGCGCTGTTCCCACTGGCATCGAACACGGCACGGTGACGGCTGTGTCGAACCGCAAGCCTCACGAAATCACCACCTTGCGCCGCGACGTCACCACCGACGGCCGCCGCGCCACAGTCGCTTTCACCGATGACTGGGCCGAGGATGCGCAGCGGCGCGACTTCACGCTAAATGCGCTCTACGCGGACCGGGACGGGGCCATATTCGACCCCACAGGCCAGGGTATGGCGGATGCCAAAGCCGGGCGCATCGTTTTCGTCGGTGCGCCCGAGCAGCGGCTAGGTGAAGATCACCTCAGGAACCTGCGCTTCTTCCGGTTCCTGGCCTGGTTCGGCAAGGGTGCGCCGGACGATGCCGCTTTGGCTGCCTGTGCCGCGCTGAAGAACCATGTCGAGGGCTTGTCCGCCGAGCGCGTGTCGAAGGAACTGCTGAAACTGCTCGCTGCCGACGATCCGCGCGAGGCCGTGCGGCTGATGGCCGAGACTGGCGTGCTGGAGGTGATACTGAAGGCGCCGGTCAACCTCGCCCGCTTCGACGCCCTGATCGGCATCGAATCCGACCAGCTTTTCGAGACCGAACCTGTGCTGCGGTTGGCGGCCTTGTTGCCAGATGACCAACTGGCGGGGCGTCGGTTCGCGGAACGGCTGCGGCTGTCCAATGCAGACCGGGATCGCCTGCAGGCCGCGCTGTCGCAGTCACCGGTCCTGAAAAGCTGGATGAGCCCGCGCGAGATCCGCCGCGAGATCTACAGCGCGGACCTCCCGACCTTCCGCGACCGCGCCAAACTGGCCTGGGCCGCCTCACCCCGCAGCGCCACCACCATGCAATGGCGCGGCCTGATCGCGCTGGCCGAAGGCTGGGTCGCGCCGACCTTCCCGCTGACCGGCGACGACGTCATCAAGGCCGGCACGCCCAAAGGCCCGCTGGTCGGCCAGGTGCTGCGCGAAGTCGAAGACTGGTGGATCGACCACGACTTCCTCGACGACCCGATGTCAGCCATCGAAAAACTGAAAGCGGTGGTGCAGGGGTTGGCTTATTGAGCGGGGGATCCCCTCAATCCACATTTTAATCGTCATCGCCCGGCTCGTCCGGGCGACCCATGATCGCCGTCGTTGCGGAAGCGTCCACAACGGTACCGCTGCACCCTATCGGCAGCACGGAGTTCATGGGTGGCCCGGACAAGCCGGGCCATGACGAGCTGATTTATCTCCATGGGATGGCCGCATTGGAAGTTTGGTGCGAGTGGCGTCAGGCTCTGACGAATGGATTGCGGATGGTCAGACCGCCAACCACCATCCCGTCCTGCATGTCCTCGGAGTAGAAGCGGTCGCAGCCAGCTAGGTTGGCTGCAGCCAGCAACAGGCCATCGAAGACGCTCAGCTGGTAGCGCTCTGCAATCCTGAGGCCGTGGGAATGCGTCTCCAGGGTCAGCGGTTCGATCGACACGTTGGCCTGGATCGCTGCCAGACTTGTCCAGACGGCCTCCCAGGGTGCCTTGAACTTTCGCCGGGCCACATGCGCGAATTCGTTCAGCACCTGAACGCTGATGACGCCGCCCTCGAAAAGTAGCGCATCAGCCCTGTCGGCCTTCGCCGCGTCGCCGGACAGGAGGTAGAGCAGCACGTTCGTGTCGAGGAACGCCTTAGTCACGCGAATTGGCTTCATCGCGATCAAACTTGAAATCCGCGGGCATCAGGCCGCGATACTTTCGCAGACTTTCAAGCCATTCGCGTCGGTCCAGCTGGCGCTGCATGGTCACGACACCCGCATCGTCGATGTCAAACTTGACGTCATCGCCTTCCGACACGCCCAAGGCCTCGACCATGGGTTTGGACAGGCGAATGGCCAGGCTGTTGCCCCACTTGGCGACTTTCATTGCGAGCTCCATGATATACATTTGAAGTTTGTGTATCATGAAATCGGTAGATCGCTAGTACGGGCTGGGACAATGGTGACGAATGTGGCCGATGCGGAGGCCAGCGAACCTTGAACCGCAGTAGAGGCGAAATGGGCTTAGCGCGGATCAATCACACAGAAGACGTTACCTTCCGGATCCAGCATCACCGTGTGGTTTTCGTTCTCTTCACGGACGCGAGCCCCGAGCGCAGTTAGCCGTTCCACCTCGGCTTTTCGAGGCCCACCCACAATATCGAGGTGCACATGGTTGGTTTTCTCGCGCGGCATCTCACGGACGTGAAAGCAGATCGTGGGGCCGGGGCCACCCAGCAAGACTGCGGGGTCCGTTTCCGTCGTGAATCCCAGCCCAGCCAGACGAGCAATCTCGGCGTCGTCGTAGAGCCGGATCCGGTAGTCCGTCAGAACGGATTCCCAGAACCTCGCCAAGCGGGCCGGTTGGGTTGCGTCGATT
>JANORH010000420.1:0-1575 GCA_031415215.1 Alphaproteobacteria bacterium
GTGGACAGGTCGCCGTGCAGGACGCGGACGCACTGTCCGTCTTTGAGATCGATGGCGGGATACAGGATCACGGGCGCCACTCCAGAAAGTCGGACAATAGCGTGAGCCCGGCAGATTGCGATTTTTCGGGGTGAAACTGCACCCCGGCGAGATTGCCCCGCGCGACCGCCGCGGGGAAGCGTCCGCCATGATCCACCCAGGCGGCGACATCTGCGTCGTCGGAGGGGAACATGGCGAAGGAGTGGGTGAAGTAAACCGGCGCGCCGGCCTTTAACCCCGAAAGCACCGACAGATCGGTGACATCCAGCAGATTGTTCCAGCCCATGTGCGGAATTTTCAGATGCGGGTCGTTGGGCTCGATCTTGCGGACATCGCCGTCGATCCAGCCCAGGCCCGGCGTCACGCCGAACTCAAGGCCGCGCGAGGCCATCAGCTGCAGGCCGACGCAGATCCCCAGAAAGGGCACGCCACGATCGTGCACGGCATGGTTCATCGCCTCGATCACGCCTTCGCGTGCGCTCAAGGCCGCCATGCACGCCGCAAAGGCCCCTACGCCCGGCAGCACGAACCGGTCGGCGCTGGCGACGACAGCTGGGTCATGGGTCACGACGATATCCGCATGACCGTCGGCGGCACGGACCAGCGCCTTTTCGGCCGAGCGAAGGTTGCCCGACCCGTAATCGATCAGGGCGACACTCTGCATAGGGATTTCCTAGAGCACGCCCTTGGTGGATGGCGCGAGGCCATGGGTCTTGGGGTCAAGCTCGACGGCGTGCCGTAGCGCACGCGCCAGAGCCTTGAACCCGCTCTCGGCGATGTGGTGCGAGTTGGTGCCGTAGAGCGTTTCCAGATGCACGCAGGCACCACAGTTCATGGCAAACGCGTGGTGGAATTCCTTGAACAGCTCGGTGTCCATGTCGCCGACCTTCGGCGTTTTGAAGTCCACTTTCCAGATCAGGTAGGGGCGATTGGACAGGTCGATGGCGCACCGGCTTAGCGTCTCGTCCATCGGGATATAGGCGTGACCGAACCGGCGGATACCCTTGAAGCCCGGAATCGCGTCCTTGATCGCCTGGCCCAGCACGATGCCGGTGTCCTCGACGGTGTGGTGCATGTCGATGTGCAGATCGCCCTTGGTCTCGACCGTCAGGTCGATGCCGCCGTGCCGGGCGAAGCTTTCCAGCATGTGGTCGAAGAAGCCGATGCCGGTGGAGATTTCGGACGCACCGGTCCCGTCCAGATCCACGGCGACGTGGATCTGGGTTTCCCTGGTGTTGCGGACCACTTCGGCCTTGCGGTTCATCGGCTCAGTATCCCTTGGACCCGGCCAGGTCCTTCAGCGGAACCTGCGGGCGCGGACCATAGTGCGAGATCACCTCGGCCGCCGCCAGCGAAGCCAGCTGGCCGCATTGCTGCAGCGGCCGCCCCCGCGAAAGGCCGAACATGAAACCGGCTGCGTATTGGTCGCCCGCGCCGGTCGTGTCCACGACTTTCTCCACCGGCTCGACCGCCACGGTGAGGCGCTGGCCCTGCGAGAGGATGATGCTGCCGGCCGCCCCGCGGGTCACCGCCGCC
>JANORH010000421.1:0-4393 GCA_031415215.1 Alphaproteobacteria bacterium
GCGAGTCCCACTGATGGCCTTTGCCAGCTATCCCAGCTTGAAGGACAAGGTTGTCTTCATCACCGGCGGTGCCACCGGCATCGGCGCCAGCCTCGTGGCGCAGTTCCACGCCCAGGGCGCGAAGGTCGCCTTCGTGGACCAACAGACCGACGCCGGTGAGGCGTTGGCTGCGAGCCTGCCCGGCAGCTGGTTTCGCCGCTGCGACGTCACGGACAGCGGCGCGCTTGAGGGTGCCATCCTGGACGCCGCCGCCCTGGGGCCGGTGAAGGTTCTGATCAACAATGTCGCCAATGACACCCGCCACCGCGCGGCGGAGACCACGCTAGAGGCCTGGCGCGCCGGGCTGGCGGTGAACCTGGACCCGGTGTTCATCGCCTCGCGCGCCGTCTATCCGATGATGCGCGACGCGGGCGGTGGCTCGATCATCAACGTCAGTTCGATTACCGCGCTGTTGGGACAGGCGCCGATGGCCACCTATGTCGCCGCCAAGGGTGCCATCATCGCGCTGTCCAAGAGCCTGGCGCGGGAGTGGGGGGCCGATCGGATCCGGGTCAACGCCCTTTGTCCGGGCTGGGTGATCACCGAGCGCCAGCTTGAGCTGTGGCTGACACCGCAGGCGGAGGCGGAACACCTGAAACTGGTGGCGCTCAAGGACCGCATTACGCCCGACGACATCGCCCGTGCCGCCCTGTTCCTGGCGTCGGACGACAGCCGCATGATGACCGGCCAGAACATGGTCGTGGACGCAGGGCGCACCTGATGGCGACGGCCGCATTGCTCGCCTGCGACTGGGGTACCACCAATCTGCGGGCCTGGACGCTGGATGTAGCGGGCGGCGTTGTGGCCGAGCGGGAGTTTCCGTTCGGCGTCTCAAAACTGGCCCCCGGCGAGGCGGCGACCCGATTTGGCGAAGACGTGCGCCCGGCGCTGGGGGCGGAAAACCTGCCGGCGATCCTATGCGGCATGGTGGGGTCGAACCTGGGCTGGACGTTGGCCGCCTATGCCGACTGTCCGGTCAACTTAAGCGACCTTGCCTCTCATCTGGTTCAGCCGCCCGGTGCCGCGGAGGTTCGGATCATTCCCGGCGTGCGCACCCGGGGTTTCAACGGCCAGGGCGATGTGATGCGCGGCGAGGAGACGCAACTGTTCGGCTGGCTGGCGGTCCAACCGGAGCGCGCGCAGGGCCGACACCTGATCTGTCATCCCGGCACCCACACCAAGTGGATGGTGGTCGAGGACGGCCGCCTGACCGGCTTTGTCACCGCCATGACCGGCGAGCTGTTTGCGGTGCTGGGCACCCACAGCGTGTTGCGTAGCGACGTCGCGCCGGATGACCTCGCCGCCTTTGATCTGGGAGTCGCTGCGGCGGGGGACGGCGGCGGGCTGGCCGCGCGCCTGTTCAGTACCCGCGCCCGCGTGGTGGGGCAGGGCGCGGAGCCTGAGAGCACCTCCAGCTACCTGTCCGGCCTGCTGATCGGCGCTGATGTCGCCGCAACGCCGGGCCTGCTGGGGACGGGGGGCTTCGACACGCTGTCGCTGCTCGGCGATGCGCATCTGTGCGGCCTCTATGATCGCGCGCTGAGGGCCTGTGGCCAGTCAGCCGAAACCTTCGACGGCGAGGCCGCCGCCGTGGCCGGTCTGTTCGCCCTGCATCAGATGGGACAGCACACATGACCCTCGACGAGGCCCTGGCCGAATGCTGCGTGGTGGCCATCCTGCGCGGGATCACGCCGGACGAAGCGCTGGACCATGTGCAGGTCCTGTTCGACGCCGGCATCCGCGTGGTCGAGGTGCCGCTCAATTCCCCCGACCCGCTGGAGTCGATTGCCCGCGTCGCCCGGGTGTTCGGGGATCGCATGGTCGTGGGCGCAGGCACGGTACTGACTGAGGCGCAGGTGGACGCGGTGCACGCGGCGGGCGGGCGACTGATCGTCTCGCCCAACGTCAACGTGGGCGTGATCCGGCGGACTGTAGCTTTGGGACTCTATGCCGCGCCCGGTTTCGCGACCGCCAGTGAGGCGTTCGCCGCCATCGACGCCGGGGCCCGCCACCTGAAGCTGTTCCCGGCGACCACCTATGGCCCCGGGCATCTGAAGCAGCTTGGGGCTGTCCTGCCGCAGGGTGTCACCGTGTTGGCGGTGGGCGGCGTGGGCGCCGGGAACATGACAGAGTGGCGCGCAGCGGGTGCCCAGGCATTCGGGATCGGCGGGGAGCTGTACCGCCCGGGTCAGAGTGTGGCGGACACGGCGAAACGGGCAAGCGAGGTCGTCGCGGCGACCGTTTCATGAGGATGTGGTAGAAAGACGTGGTGACCACACTCCCACCCCACCGGCTCTCCGTCGCCCCGATGATGGACTGGACGGACCGGCATTGCCGGGTGCTGCATCGCACGCTGACGCAGCGCAGCCTGCTCTATACCGAGATGGTGACGACGGGGGCGGTGTTGCATGGGGATCGGCCGCGGCTGTTGGGGTTTAGTCCGGTCGAGCATCCGGTGGCGCTGCAACTGGGCGGGTCTGACCCGGTCGATCTGGTGGCGGCGGCGCGGATCGGGGAGGCGGAGGGGTATGACGAGATCAACCTGAATGTGGGCTGCCCGTCGGACCGGGTGCAGTCAGGGCGGTTTGGCGCGTGCCTGATGCGCGAGCCGGAGCTGGTGGCCGAATGCATGGCGGCGATGGGTGCGGCGGTGAAGGTTCCGGTGACAGTCAAGTGCCGGATCGGGGTGGATGATCAGGAGCCGGAGGAGAGCCTGTTCCAGCTGGTGGAGCTGTGTTCTCAGGCCGGGGTGAAGCTGTTTGTGGTGCATGCGCGCAAGGCGTTGCTGAAGGGGCTGTCGCCCAAAGAAAACCGTGATGTCCCGCCGCTGAACTATCCGCTGGTCTGGCGGCTGAAGCAGGAACGTCCGGACCTGACCATCGTGATCAACGGGGGGATCGGGTCGCTGGATGAGGCGGAGGAACACCTGGCCCACGTGGACGGCGTGATGCTGGGGCGGGCGGCCTATCACACGCCCTCGATGCTGGCGGATGTGGACGGGCGGATCTTTGGCGAGGGTGCGGGGCCGGGGCCGTTTGCAGCGGTCGAGGCCTATCGCGACTATGTGGGCCGCGAACTGGTGCGCGGCACGCATCTGGCGGCGATGACGCGGCACATGCTGGGGCTGTTCCACGGCATGCCGGGGGCCCGGACGTGGCGGCGGATTCTTACTGTCGAGGGCGTGAAGTCAGGCGCGGGGCTTGAGGTGATCGACCACGCGCTGGCCGCGGTCTCAGGGTTCGAAGCGCAGCGTGTCGCGGGTGGCCTCGAAGCGGGTGAGGCGGCCCAGGTAGCTCATTCCCAATAGCGAGACGTCCAGACCCTCGGCGACCACCAGGGCTTTGACGTCCTGCAGGCGGGCACCGTTCACCGATACCGAGGTCAGGGTCACTTGCGCCGCGCGGGTCGAGCCGGTGGCGGTGGTGACGCTGTGGCCGTATTTCAGATCGGCGGGCTTGAAGCCGAGACGTTGCGCGTCTGCGGGCGTCAGCGCCACGGCGGTGGCTCCTGTGTCGACCAGAAAGTGCACGCGCTGGCCGTTGACGTCCGCGTCAGCCCAGAAATGGCCGTCCGCTGCCTTGGCCACTGCACCAGACCCGGACCACGGTGCCGTGGGCGCAAAGCCCTTCACCTCGAACCGGGCGATGCGCATCGGTTCATGGTCCATGGCAGCGACCGCGCCAGCGCTGGCCAGCGCCGCGAGCCCAGCCGCGACGGCGAGTTTAACGAGAGAAAACACCCGGTATCACCCAAATGAAGCGGCCATTCCGGCCTGTCTTACTGGTGTGACATTAGGCTCGGTTAGGTGTGAGAGCCGTGAACCGGCAGGGTTTCCGGGGTGTGAATTCAGGCGCAACGGTCAGTTGGTCTGTGCCGACAGCCCACCCCTCCTAAACGTCATAGGCGGGCCCTTGACCCGCCTATCCAACGGCAGGGTCAGCCTGGATCGGCGGATCAAGTCCGCCGATGACGGTCTTTGTGGGTGTGGACTCGTATAGTCGACGGTCGCGTCAGAACATCGCCAGCTTCTCGGCGCGGATCAGGGTGCGCCGCGCGGGCAGGGTGACCATGATCGCCTCGCGCTCGCCGTCGCTATAGCGGCCCCAGGCGGCGACCTCGGTCAGTTTGCGATAGCAGCCCATGCACAGGCCGCTCTCGCCATCGACGATGCACAGCTTGATGCAGGGGGTTTTGATCGGGGCCGTGCTCATCCGGGAATAGCGTAGGTGACATTGGCCTGGGCCGCCAGTCGCTCGGGGCTCTCGGTCCAGATGCGGACGTCGCAGACCGCCAGCCTGCGACCCAGCCGCAACAGTTCGGCGTCCGCGTGCATGTCGCCGGGTTTGGCCCCGCG
>JANORH010000422.1:0-3637 GCA_031415215.1 Alphaproteobacteria bacterium
GCGATGCCCTTTGCGCGGACGTCCTGGCGAACCTTCTGGGCGTCAGCCTCGACCTCGCGTGAGGCGCGGCGATGTTCGCGAACCACGCGGCCCTCGAAGGCCATGCAGAGACGCACCCCGCGATAAAGCTTCTCGACCGTCAGGGCAGCAGCCTGCAGCGCTTCGGGCTCACTCGCCGCCTCGGCCTGGACAAACACCCGCTCGGCCAGCGCGGTGAGGCGCTCGCTCATATGGCGGGCCGAGGCGGCCTGACGCGCAGCGATTTCGTCGGGATCGAACATCGAGAGAAATAGAACATAAAAGGAACATTTAGTCAACGTTTTCGTTGAAGCAACTCGCGCGGGCTGCACACGAGCAAAGTTCACCGCCAGCCGGACAGATGTTGAACCGCAGAAAACACAGTCAATGCAGAGCTATGGCACGCGACCCCCACTCCCTCCGATCACCAAAGCGAACCCACGCAAACAGGTGGCGGGTGCCGAGCGTCGGATCGCCGATTGATGCTTGCCAAGGCCCGTTTTTTCCCCGGGAATGGCCTCCTCCTTAGGGATCGGGGGTTCCAGCTATGCAAATTCCATCAGATGTAAGCGGTCTCACGGCGGGGTGGCTGTCCGACGTGCTTGCGGTCGCGCCCGGCGGCCCGTTTGGACCGGTCGCTGAGGTCGAGCGCCAGCGGATCGGAGAGGGCGTTGGCGTCATGTCCGAAATCTACCGACTTGCGGTCCGCTATGCGCCCGGCGGGCGACCCGGTCCGGCCACGCTTGTGGCCAAGGTTCCGGCAGGCACACAGGAGGCGCGCGGCCTCGCCAACAACTATGGGTTCTACGAGAAGGAGGTGACGTTCTACCGTGATATCGCGCCGACGGTGTCGATAGCCGCCCCGCGCTGCTACGGCGCGGCGTTCGATCCGCAGTCGAAGCTCTTCGTGCTACTGCTGGAAGATATATCGGCGGTGACCCCCGGTGATCAGATCGCCGGATTGACGGAGGCGCAAGTCCGACGCGCCGTCGGCGAGGTCGTCCCGCTGCATGCGCGTTGGTGGGGCGATGCCCGGTTGCCGGCCCTGGAGGCGGTAATCCCGGCGCACGACCAACCGCCATGGGACAGCGTCGGTCAGATGCACACCGCCGGCTGGGAGGTCATCGCGCCCTGGATGAAAACCCGTATCGGGCCGGAAATGATGCGGGTGGGCGAGCGGCTTTGTACTGACCTGCAGGGCTTGGTGACGCGCAATGGCCAGGGTCAGCGGACGCTGTGTCACGGAGATTACCGGGCGGACAACCTGATGTTCACCGGCGATCCCACTGATCCTGGCCTGACCGTGCTCGACTGGCAGATTCTGGTTCAGGCACCGGGCACTTTTGACATCGGCTATCTATTGTCGGCCAGTGTATCGCCGGACATGCGCCGCAGCCAGGAGATGGAGCTGCTGACCGGCTATCATGCCCAGCTGCTCGCCAAAGGGGTCAAGGGTTACGGGTTCGACGAGTGTCTGGAGGATTACCGCCGGGCGCTGCTGATCGGCTTCACCTATGCAGTCCAGGCCGGCGGGTTCTCGAACATGGAACACCCTCGCAATGCGGCCCTCGTCAATGCGATGGCGACGCGATGCGAGGCGGCTTGTCTAGACCTGGGTCTGGCCTCGATGCTGAACTGAATCCTCCGCGCCCATGCCCGCCCAGCGCTGTCGCCGCATTTGCCCACCCCACAACGGTCGAGGGAAAGGCACGGATTAGCTCGACGTTAAGCATGGGCGAGCGATGAGATTGCATCATCCAGGAATCGCCGTGCTCGCTCATCTCCGCCCCTATCTTTCGACTGCGGCCCTGTTGCTGCTGATATTTTACTTCGGCGTACATGCGTTCACGGGTGAGGGTGGGCTGTTGCGGTCGGACTTTCGCGACGCGACGCTGGTGGCGAAGACCCAGGAACTCACGGAACTGGCCAAAGAACGGCAGGATCTGGAGGTTCGCGCCAGTCTTTTGCGCGATACCAGCCTTTCCGCCGATCTGTTGGAGGAAAGGGCGCGGTCACTGCTAGGCTTCGCTGATCCAAGGGACTATGTGATCCGTATGCAACCTTGAAACCGGTTCGCCGGTCGTAGAGGCAAAAACGATCACGGGGTGAGGGATGGCGCGCGGGCAATCGACGGCCGCTAAGCGGAAATCCGGCGGCGCCGGTGTCAAGGCCGGCCCGACCCGGGACGAACTGCTCGAATACTATCGGGAGATGCTGTTGATCCGTCGCTTCGAGGAGCGGGCGGGCCAGTTGTACGGCATGGGCCTGATCGGTGGGTTCTGTCACCTCTACATCGGCCAGGAAGCCATTGCCGTCGGCGTGCAAGCGGCCAAACGGGCCGGTGACCAGATGATCACCGGCTATCGCGATCACGGTCACATGCTGGTCTGCGGGATGGATCCGCGCGAGGTGATGGCCGAACTGACCGGACGATCCGGGGGTTCGTCGCGCGGCAAGGGCGGGTCGATGCACATGTTCTCGACGGAGGCGGCGTTCTATGGCGGCCACGGGATCGTGGGTGCCCAGGTCAGCCTTGGCACCGGCCTGGCATTGGCGAATGCCTATCGCGGCGACGGCAAGGTCAGCTGGGCCTTCTATGGCGACGGCGCGGCCAACCAGGGGCAGGTCTATGAGAGCTTCAACATGGCCCAGGTCTGGAAGCTGCCCATCGTCTATGTGATCGAGAACAACGAATACGCCATGGGCACGGCGATTGACCGCTCGTCGTCCGAGACCAAGCTGCACAAGCGCGGCGTGTCCTTCAACATTCCCGGCGAGGAAGTCGACGGCATGGATGTGACGGCCGTGAAGGCGGCGGCCACACGCGCGGCCGAGCACTGCCGGACGGGCAATGGCCCTTACATCCTCGAGATGAAGACCTACCGCTATCGCGGCCATTCCATGAGCGATCCGGCCAAGTACCGGACGCGGGAAGAGGTCGACGAGGTGCGCAAGACCCGCGACCCCATCGAGCATGTCGAGGACCTGCTGGAAAAAGCCGGCTGGGCCGACGAGGCGGTGCTGAAGGCCATCGATGCCGAGGTTAAGCGGATCGTCGCTGATTCTGCCGAGTTCGCCCGCACCAGTCCGGAGCCGGACCCGTCCGAGCTTTACACCAACGTCTACACGGAGGTGCAGGCGTGACCGACATCCTGATGCCGGCCCTCTCACCCACGATGGAAGAGGGTACGCTGGCGAAATGGCACGTGAAGGTGGGCGACAAAATCGCCTCCGGCGACGTGATCGCTGAAATCGAGACCGACAAGGCCACGATGGAGGTCGAAGCAGTCGATGAGGGCGTGATCGAGGCGCTGCTGGTGGCCGAAGGCACCGAGGAGGTGAAGGTCAATTCGGTGATCGCGCGTCTTGCGGGTGGGGTTGGCGCGGTGGCGGCACCGGATCCGGCGCCCGCGATGGACCCAAATCCGCAGCCCGCCTCGCGGGCCGAGGCCAAGGGTGATCCTGTCCGGGCCGCTGCCGCATCATCGGCGGTGCCTGCGGTCGTGCTGCGTGACCCTGAGCTGCCCGAGGGCGTGTCGCTGGTGAAGGTGACGGTCCGCGACGCCCTGCGCGACGCCATGGCCGAGGAGATGCGCCGCGACCCGGACGTGTTCCTGAT
>JANORH010000423.1:0-3375 GCA_031415215.1 Alphaproteobacteria bacterium
ATGATGACCTCTTCACCGGCCGCCGCTTCCTCTACCAGCGACGACAGATGGGTCTTCGCCTCGTAGAGGTTGACCTGTTTCATGGCCTGAAAATACGCCCCTTGACCAAGTTGGTCAACTTTACAGGAAATCCCTCACGTCGGCGATATGGCCGGCGATGGCGGCGGCGGCGGCCATGGCGGGGCTCATCAGGTGGGTGCGGCAGCCGCGCCCCTGGCGGACCTCGAAGTTGCGGTTGGTGGTGGAGGCACACCGCTGGCCGGGGGTCAGCCGGTCGGGGTTCATGCCCAGGCACATGGAACAGCCGGGCTCGCGCCACTCAAAGCCGGCGGCCTTGAAGATCGCGTCCAGTCCTTCGGCCTCGGCCTGGTGGCTGACGAGGCCGGAGCCCGGGACAACCATGGCCCGCACGTGCGGCGCCACCAGGCGGCCGTTCAGAAAGGCGGTCTGCACGATGGCGGCGGCGGTGCGCAGGTCTTCAATTCGGCTGTTGGTGCACGAGCCGATGAACACCACGTCCACTCTGGCGTCGGTCATCGGTTGGCCGGGCATCAGGCCCATGTAGTCCAGCGCACGAGCGATGGCGGCGCTCTTGTCTGGATTGGCAAAGTCAGCCGGGTCCGGCGCGTGGCCAGTGACAGGCACCACGTCTTCGGGGCTGGTGCCCCAGGTGACCAGTGGTGCGATGGTCGCGGCATCCAGATGGATCTCGCGGTCAAACACGGCGTCGTCGTCGGAGTAGAGCGTCTTCCAGTAGCTGAGCGCCATTTCCCAGCCGCCGCCCTTGGGGGCCGCCGGGCGACCCATCAGATAGGCGAAAGTGGTCTCGTCGGGGGCCACCAGCCCCGCCCGTGCTCCGGCCTCGATGGTCAGGTTGCACAGCGACATGCGGCCTTCCATGGAGAGCGCCCGAACCGAAGAGCCGGCATACTCGATCACTGAGCCGGTACCGCCAGCGGTGCCGATGGCACCGATCACGGCCAGGGCGAAATCCTTGGCGCCGACGCCGGGGGCGGGTTCACCCTCGATGTTGACGCGGAAGTTCTTCGATTTTTTCTGGCGCAGGGTCTGGGTGGCCAGGACGTGCTCGACCTCTGACGTACCGATCCCCTGCGCCAGGGCACCGAACGCCCCGTGCGTGGACGTATGGCTGTCGCCGCAGACGATAGTCATGCCCGGCTGGGTGCGGCCCTGTTCGGGTCCCACCACATGGACGATGCCGTTGCGGATATCGCCCATGGGGAAATACTCGATCCCAAAATCGGCGACGTTTTTGGTGAGGGTCTGGAGCTGTAGCCGCGCCTCTTGATCTGCCACGGCATCGATGCCCAGCGCCTGGCCCTCGGTCGGCACATTGTGGTCGGCCACCGCCAGGGTGCGATCAGGCCGGCGCACAGCGCGTCGATTTGCCCGAAGGCCGGCGAACGCCTGCGGCGTTGTCACCTCGTGGATCAGGTGCAGGTCGATGTAGAGGATCGCCTCGCCGTCGGTCACATCGACGACATGTGCGTCCCAGATCTTGTCATAGAGGGTCTTGCCGGACATGGGGTGCATGTAGGTCTGCCGGACCGCGCGCGTCCAGTCCTGCGAACCGACTGTCGAGACAGAATTGCCTTATCAGCAGGAACAGCTATTCGTCAGCGTATGCCTGACATGCCGGACTGGGACCTTTTGCAAAGTTTGCACGCGGTGCTTGAGGCCGGGAGTTTCTCGGCGGCCGCCAAGATCCGCCGATTGACCCAACCCACCCTGGGTCGCCACATCGACCAGCTCGAACGACAGCTCGGTGCCCCACTGTTCCTGCGCAGTCCGCGCGGCCTGCAGCCAACGGACCTGGCGATGGCCTTCCAGCCGCACCTGGCCGACATGTATGCTGCCGCCAGCGCGGCTGGACGCGATGCCACCGGCGTCGCCAGCGGTGAAGGTGGGGTCGTGCGCCTGGCGGCCAGCGAAATTGTCGGGATCGAGGTGCTGCCGGAGATCCTCTCCAGCTTTCATGACGCCCACCCTGGCATCGATGTCGAGCTGACCTTGTCGAACAAGCTCGAGGACCTGACCCGCCGCGATGCTGACGTCGCCGTGCGCATGTCCCGGCCAACCCAGAACAGTCTGGTGGCCAAGAAGATCGGCGACCTCGAACTCGGGTTTTATGCCACGCCGGACTATGTGGCGCGAAAGGGTCAACCTCAGAATTTCGATGAACTCAGGAACCACACCCTGATCGGGTTCGACCGGAACTTTCCGGAACTGATCAATCAGCTGAACATCGGCGTACCAATCACCCGCGACCTGTTCGCGCTGCGCACCGACAACGATGCAGCCCAGCTTGCTGCGCTCAAGGCCGGGTTCGGGATAGGCGTCTGTCAGCATCAGGTCGGTCGGCGAAATGGACTTGTGCCGGTCCTGACGGGGGTCTTCAACTTTAAGCTGGAGGTGTGGATCTGCATGCACGAGACCCTGCGCGGCACGCCACGCATCCGGCTGATGTTCGACCACCTGGCCAAGACGCTGGGAGCCTATGTGGCTGAGGTGCCTTGATCGACTACGCTGGGGGCTGCCTTTGCGGGCAGGTGCGGTGGGCGGCGACCGCCGAGCCGGCAAATGTGCGCGTGTGTCACTGCCGGCTTTGCCAGAGGGCCACCGGCGGGCCTTTTTTCGCGCGGGCAATCTTTCGCGCCGAAGACATCAGCTGGAGCGGCGACACAACCTGCTGGCCCTCGTCGCCGCGCATTGACCGGTTGTCCTGCGCGCGGTGCGGAACGCCGATGTTCGCCCGGCCCAGGGACACTCCGGCGCGACTGGGGGTGTCGCTTTCGACGCTGGACGACCGCAACGCTATCGCACCCACCGTCCACATCTGGGTCCGTGAGAAACTGGACTGGCTGAAGTTGGACGATGATCTGCCGCAGTGCCCTGAAGGGTTCGCCGGGTAGGCGTTGCGATCCCGACGCCCCTTCACCCTTCGGGTCCCCCTCCCCCGTCGTCTTCGCGACAGAGGAGGAGCTTACAGAAACGGCGGCTGGATCGCTCCAGCCGCCGCCATGCACTTAACCCCGAAGGTCCTGATCAGCCTTACGAAGCCGTCTCCGTGACTGGCTTGTTGGTGTTCATCTGGCGTTCGGCGATGCGGGCGGACTTTCCGCGGCGGTCGCGCAGGTAATAGAGCTTGGCGCGCCGGACGACGCCGCGACGCTTGACCTCGATGGATTCGATGTTGGGCGAGAGCATCGGGAACACCCGCTCCACGCCCTCGCCGAAGGAAATCTTGCGGACGGTGAAGCTCTCGTCGATGCCCTGGCCGCCACGGGCGATGACGACGCCCTCATAGGCCTGGACGCGCTCGCGCTCGCCTTCCTTGATCTTGACGTTCACGCG
>JANORH010000424.1:0-5370 GCA_031415215.1 Alphaproteobacteria bacterium
CCCGAAGATACTTCCCGTACTCGCTCTTTCCCTGAACCTCCGCTTGCCGCATCAGTTCGGCGCGGTCGATCCAGCCGTTCTCGAAGGCAATTTCCTCCAGACAACCGATGCGCAGGCCTTGGCGTTGCTCATACGTGCGGATCAGCTCACCGGCCTGGATCAGACTGTCGTGGGTGCCGGCGTCTTCCCAGGCGAAGCCCCGGCCCAGCATCTCCACGTGAAGCTCGCCCTGCTTGAGGTAGAGATCATTGAGCGCGGTGATCTCAAGTTCGCCGCGGGCCGAGCGCTCCAGTGTCTTGGCCATCTCGCTGGCGCGACCGTCATAAAAATAGAGACCGGTTACTGCCAGGTTTGACTTGGGCTTCGCCGGCTTTTCTTCGATGGACAGAGCCCGGTTGTCCGGCGACATCTCGACCACCCCATAGCGTTCGGGATCGTGCACCGGATAGCCGAACACCGTCGCGCCATCCTTGCGGGCGTCGGCGGACTTCAGCATCTGAACGAAATTCTGACCGAAGAAAATGTTGTCGCCGAGGATCAGCACGCTGGGCTCGCCGCCGATGAAGTCCTCGCCCAGCAGATAGGCCTCCGCCAATCCGCCAGGGGTGGGCTGGATAACGTATTCGAACCGCACGCCAAAGCGCGAGCCGTCGCCCAGCAGGCGAATGAACCCGGCCTGATCCTCAGCCGTGGTGATGATCAGGATCTCGCGCACGCCGGCCAGAAACAGCACCGACAGAGGATAGTAGATCATCGGCTTGTCATAGACGGGCAGCAGTTGCTTGGAGACTGCGATGGTCAGCGGGTGAAGGCGGGTGCCGGCACCGCCAGCCAGGACAATACCGCGTCTCATGCTTTCACCAGGCCCAGGCGTTCGGACTGGAAGCCGCGCTGCCGAATACGCTCTACCCAACTGTAGTTGTCGACATACCAGCGTACTGTGTCTTCCAGACCCTCGCCGAGAGCCCGCTGCGGGGTCCAGCCCAGCTCGGTGGCCAACTTCGCGGCGTCGATGGAATACCGGAAATCGTGACCTGGCCGGTCGGTGACAAAGGCTATCTTGTCGGCATGTGGCGTGTTGGCCGGAGCCATCCTGTCAAGATGGCCGCATATGATGTTGATGACCTCAAGGTTCCGCTTTGTGGCGTCGCCGCCGATACAATAGGTCTCGCCCAGACGGCCCTTGCTCAGCACCAGCAGGAGCGCCTCAGCATGATCATCCACATGCAGCCAGTCGCGGACTTGCCGGCCATCGCCGTATACCGGGATCGACTTTCCCTCCAGCGCCCGGGTGATCACCGTCGGGATCAGCTTTTCCGGAAACTGGTAGGGGCCGTAGTTGTTGGAGCAGTTGGTTAGCACCATTGGCAGGCCAAACGTGCGGTGCCAGGCGCGAACCAGATGGTCAGCCGCTGCCTTGGTTGCTGAATAGGGGGAGTTGGGGTCGTAAGGGGTCTCTTCGGTGAAATCACCGTTCTCACCCAGCGCGCCGAATACCTCATCGGTGGAAACGTGGTGGAAGCGGAAGGCATCCTTCCGGAGCCCATCGAGGTTAGTCCAGTAGGCGCGTGAAACCTCAAGCAGGACGGCAGTGCCCATCACATTGGACTGAACGAAATCCAGCGGCCCCTCGATGGCGCGGTCATTGTGGCTCTCGGCGGCGAGGTGCATGACAGCGTCTGGCTGGTGCTTCGCAAAGACGGCCTCGACGGAGGGGCGATCACAGATGTCGACCTGCTCGAACGCATAGCCTGGGCCACCCTCCACTCCGGAGACGTTCTCCAGATTGGCCGAATAGGTCAAGACATCGACGTTGACCACCTGGTGGCCGTCGGCGATTGCGCGTCGGACAACCGCGGAACCAATGAATCCGGCCCCGCCGGTGATCAGAATTTTCATTTGAATCCTAGTAGATAGCGGAAATTAAACCAAAATCGCCTGATTGAATAGAATGTATATCGTCGAATTACTTGGTAGATGAAACGAAAATCCTACCATTCGACAGTTGAGCGGTAAATCATCACTGTTAGCCCCTCGGCGCCGACGGTTTTCCGTTCAGACTATCCTGGGCGGCCTTCATTCCCTCAGAGGCCGCCTTGATATCAAGGCCACAGCGACGGATCTCACCCGGGAGGTCGCTTTGCGTCATCGCGCTAGCTACGGGCTTGAGACGTGTTGAAAAATCAAAAGTCGGTTCGATGGCCAGAATTCTCCCCAGATAGAAGAACGTGCCGAGGGAGCCAACCTCGCGGGAGGGTTCGGATCCGCTTGCCGCCGCCATGGCAAGGAGGCAGCGCAAGTCAGCATTATCAACTGCCGTCTGCGCCTTAGCGAAACCCGGAGTTCCACAAAGGGTCGCGGCTATAACTATCGAGACAAGGACCTTCATTTCACGTCTCCGTGTTGGGCACAGCACGACGCCGGCGCGCGGCGTCTTGGGATAAATCTCGAAATAACTGACCCAAGTTTGCGGATCAGAAAGTTTACCCTCATCGGACCTTCAAAAGCGTAAATCGGCCACGGGTCGCAACAAGGGACATCCCGTCCGGGAATGCGTGTTGCAGGTCGCTAGCGTTGCAAAGCAGCACATAGTCAAAATGGCTCTGCTCGGCGATCCTGGAAAGCACTGCGCTGTTGTAGTCGCGCGTCGCCGAAGGAGAGGACCGGATATGCTTTGGGAGATCGCTCAAACCCGCCAGAAGTTTTCCCGAAAGTTTTATCGGCTGAGCAGTCGGAATGGCAAATAACTGGGACGCCTGACCATGGAGCGAAATCAACAGCGGGCCATACATGTCACATCGCCTCGCGGTATGCTCCCGATCATACAACTTGACGTTTATAAACGACACGACCTGCCTGGGTGGTATCTGACTCGCGACAGCCTGGTATTCACGAAAATCGTTCCCGTACCATCGCCAGTCATAGGCGATGTAGGAAATTCGTACGACGACCAGCAGCATCAGGGCTCCAACCAAAGCCCGATCCACGCCGGAGACCAGACGCCCTACGGTCATGCCTCCAACGATCAAGAGGGCTAGGAAGAGCGGAACCCGATCAGCAACATAGCCAACGCCGAACATCGCCGGCGGCGTCACCAGGATGAGGATCAGGCCCAGCAAAATGGCAGGCCAGATAACTTTCGGAATGACCACGTATTTACGGCGCACAAGCGTGGCGACAAGCAGCAACGTGGCGACAAAGGTGAAGGCGTCAAACCATAGGGATGGTCCCTCTGCGACCCGCAGAACGGTGTGCAGGCGATACTGAGCGATCTCAAACAAACGCGCGGCAAGTTTGCCCTCACCAGCCAGTCTGCTCACGGCTTCAGGTGCGTTGGAGATCCCGTCCCCAGACCCAACGGTAACACTCAGGAGAAAGAGTAGAATCGGCGCGACCGCCTGGACCGACAACGCCGCCATCCTGCCTAGCAGGATGCGCAAGCTTGTTGGGCGGGCCCAGAAAAAGCCTATCTCAAGGGCACCAAGCAGCAGGCCGTAGAGCGCGAATGCAAGGCCGTGCGTCAGAAAGATCGCGACCGCCGCTATCGCCCCGACCAGCGTCGCCAACAGGAGACGCTCTCGAAACATCAACCACAGCCCCGCCCCCCAAAAGAGAAATCCAAGTCCCAGTAGAAAATTCGCAAAACCCCATGTAAATATAAAACTATATAGCAGCGGAATCAAAAGAATATTCACAAGATAATGGACGTTTCCGAATATTCTACAGTTGAAGAAGGATACACCAGAGTATATTATGAAAAATATTATTATTGATACAATTTTTGCCGATGACAATATATCAATATAATTACTTATTTTGTGAAATAGTAAATCTAATCCAATATTTGGAATAATAGACCAATTATCTATGTAGTTTTCTCGCATAAATTCATTATTATTCAGATTTGATAGGACGAAAAATCTATTAATGTGATCATAGAAGTCTATTGTTGGAATGACTGGAGTCAACAACAAGGGCGCACACGATGCCAAGAATATGGCAGCCATGAAAATTATATCCAAACCCGGTCTTGCGCCCTCGCGCACGAGTTCCGACTTGTTCACGTCGCTAAGGTCGGCAGTCACATCACGCCCCAGGTCCACCTACCCAGACCTCACGCGGCCTGGAAATTCCCACCCGAAGGAGCACGGGGACGCCGAGCCGGTTCAGGGGAGTCTTATTCATAGATGTTGATTACGGCAGAATTCATCAATGCGAGACTAATCCACCGCCGATGACTGACCCATTGATAGACTGAGTAATCGCTGGCTGACCGAAGAGCCCTTCAGAGAGCACCATCGGGTTGTTAGCGCTCAACAGTCAGACACCACCTCAGCAGGCAATAGGTGTTCGACCGGGGATATGCAGAACATCGCCCGGGGCACCGGCGTGGCCTGCACGTTGGATGCTGGCCCCAAGTGGACCCTGGGCCGTAGAGCTCTACTTCGGTCGACCACGCCTAATCCCGGGGGACGCCGTACGCGCTGGCCGCCTGGCTGGAGAGCCTAGAACAGCCAGCCAATGTCAGTTTGAAAGTTGAAATTGAACCCTTGCAACGTGACCACGCCGGGATCGTCTCCAACCACCGCCTTCAGATCGACCATAGGCCCAGGGGAAGAGGGCAAGATCGCGGGTGGAAGAGAGGCGGTCACCGAAGCTGAGAAATCCCACTCGCCCCAAAAGCCGCCATCATCAAAAGGACCAGCAATCGTGGGCAAGACAACGACGGGCGCTGATCGACCCTGCCAGGCCAGAAGCGTCGAGGTGTCCCCAAGTACCCCTTGCGCGATCCGGCTATTGTCGATCGCATTAAGACCGATGTTTCCAAGTCCATCGTACTTGAAGTCGGTGGCATCGTTACCCGAGATCGTGGACCCAGTGGTCTTGCCCAGGTAGATCCAGGACGTCATGTCGGCGTAACCCTGGACCAGGTTGTTAGCGACTTTCACATTGGTGCCGTTGGAGAGGCTGATGCCGTGGAACATGCCGCCGATGATGGCGTTGCCGGTGATTGTCACGTTCTGGTAGGTCAGATTGATCTCGTTCCCCACGAAGATGCCCTGGATCGCCTGGCCCTCACCGCGCACGAAGGTGTTGTCGGTAATGACGATGTTCTGAGCCGCCGTCTTTACGTTCGTTGTCCAGAACTGGATCGCGTCCGGATGGTCGCCCGGCTTCGGATAGAAGTTGGTCAGGTGATTGCCCGTGATCGTCACGTTCGATGATCCCCCGCCACGGATGCCATCCGCCTGGATGTCATGCAGCTTGTTGCCCGAAAACGTCACCTGGTTGCTGTCCAGGTGGTTCAGACCAGTGCCCAGGTGATGGATATCGGAGTTGCTCACCGTCACATTGGTGCTGTTGCGCACC
>JANORH010000425.1:0-14856 GCA_031415215.1 Alphaproteobacteria bacterium
GCGGGCAGCCCCTCGCGGTTGGCGCGCAGCAGAAACGCCCGCGTGAGGTCCGGGATGTCCTCGGTCCGATCACGCAGGGGCGGAATGCGCAGTGGCGCGACATTCAGGCGGAAGAACAGATCCTCCCGGAACAGGCCCTGCTGGATCAGCGCGCGCAGATCACGATTGGTGGCGGCGATAATGCGCACATTGGGCCGACGTCCGGTCCTGGCGTTAAGGGTCGGCTCTGAGCCATCGATGACCCGCAGCAGCCGGGTCTGGGCGTCTAACGGCATGTCGCCGATTTCGTCGAGAAACAGGGTGCCACCGTCGGCGTCGACCAGCTTGCCGTGGTCGGTTTCGTCCTTTCCGAACAGCTCGGTCTCGACCCGCTCGCGCGGCGTGGCGGCCAGGTTGATCACCACGAACTTGCCATCGCGACGACGTCCCATGTCGTGCAGCGCGCGGGCGACCAGCTCCTTGCCCGTGCCGGATTCTCCCGTGATCAGCACCGTCAGGTCAGCGCCTACCAGCCGGGCCACGGTTCGATAGACCTCCTGCATGGGCGCGGAGCGTCCAATCAGCGGCAGACGGTCATCGCGCACAGCCCGTGCCTGGGCCTTGGCCGCCTCGGTATCGGCTGGCCGTGACAGCGCGCGCCGGGCCGCCGAGGTCATGTCATCCAGGTCGAAGGGTTTGGGGATATACTCGAAGGCCCCGACCTCGGCGGCATTGACTGCTGTAATCAGGCTGTTCTGCGCGCTCATCACGATGATCGGCAGTTTCGGGCGCTGCTTCTTGATCCGCGGCATGACGTCGAAGACGTTCTCGTCCGGCATCATGACATCGGTGACCACCAGGTCGCCCTCGCCATCCGTGACCCATTTCAAAAGGGTTGCGGCGTTTCCAGTTGCCCGGACCTGATATCCCAACCGGGTGAAAGCCTGACTTAGGACCAGCCTGATCGAGGCGTCATCGTCGGCGATAAGGATCTTCTTCGAGGCGGCGTTCATGCGGCGGCGTCCTGGGGTGACGAGATGGGCAGCAACACACGGAACACCGTGCGCCCGGGCTCGGACTCGAAATCGATCAGGCCGCCGTGACCGGCGACCAGTTTTGCGACCAGCGCCAGCCCAAGGCCGGCGCCGTTGTTCTTTGATGTGACAAAGGGCTGGAACAGGCTTTCGCGCAGGTGTTCGGGCACACCGGGGCCATTGTCCTGAACACGTACTTCTAGCGGGGCGCCGCGCAGTGACTGGCCCTTGCCGGCGCGCACCCGCACACCGTGCCGATAGGCGGTGTGGATCGAAACTTCTCCGCGTCCATCGTTTCGCGCGTTTGCCGCTTCGGCTGCATTCTTCACCAGGTTGAGGAAGATCTGGATCAACTGATCTTCATCGCCCGGTACGGTCGGCAACGATGGGTCATAGTATTCCCTGAGACCGAGACCGTCGGCGAAGCCGTTGGTTGCAAGGGCTCTGACCCGATCCAGAATCTGGTGAATATTGATCGGGCTGAGGGTCGGTGCGGCATCGTCCGAGAACGCCTCCATCCGGTCGACCAGGCGTCGCACCCGATCTGTCTCTTCCACGATCAGTTGCGCGAGGGGCACGTCCTCGGCCTTGGCTCCGCTCTTGAGCAGCTGTGCCGCCCCGCGGATACCGGCCAGCGGGTTCTTGATCTCGTGCGCCAGCATGCGGCTAAGGCCCACCAGCGACCGCAAACCCGCAACCTCATGTGCGCCACGCTCATTGCTCATGCCGTGTCGCACACTGAGGGTCAGCAGCACTGATCCATCGCCCAGAGGTACCGCCGCGCCGTCGGCTTCGAACGGCGGCAGGCCAAACAGGCTGATGTGAATGCCGCGCTCACGAACCCGCGCGTCTTCCTCGATTGCCCGGTTCAGCAACGATACCAGGGCCGAGCCCGACGGCAGGGCGGCCCGGAACCGGCCCCGGGCCAACAGTCCCAACCCCTGACCGAACAGGGTCTCCGCCGCTTCATTGACGGCCATAAGCGAGCCCTCGGCATTGATCACCAACGCCGGATCGGGGCTCAGTTCAAAGGCCAGGGACTTTAAGGCGTTCAGATCGACGCCCGTGGATTGAAGTCGGGTCTTCTGGTTCATGCCGCGAGCCTGTGGTCTGGTGATGCCCAAAGGCGTTTCAGCCCCTGTTCAATCAGTTGGACGTCCTCCAGTCGGCACAGGGCCGCGCGCGCTTCTCTCCGGGCCTGCGGATCGTCAGGCCAGGGGGCGTTTTCGATGTAGGCGGCGAGGTGCTTGCGAAATATCCGCAGGCCAAGGCGTTCGCCGTAAAACTCCAGACTGTCGCGAAAATGATCGATGGCGATGGCAAGGCGGGTTTCCACGTCAGGCTCCACAAAGGTGCGGCCATCCAATCCCGCCTCAATCTGGGCGGCGATCCAGGGGCGACCATAGACACCCCGGCCGATCATTACGCCGTCGGCACCTGATGCCGCGAGCGCCGCTCTGGCGGTATCGCCGTCGATGATATCGCCATTGACGATCACCGGGATCGAGACGGCGTTCTTGACCGGTCGCACCGCCGCCCAGTCGGCTTGACCTTTGTAGAACTGGCAACGCGTCCGGCCATGGACGGTAATGGCCTTGATGCCCGCAGCCTCGGCGCGGACCGCCAACTCCGGAGCGTTTCGCGATGCGTCGTCCCAACCCAGGCGCATCTTCACAGTAACCGGGACTCTGACCGCAGCCACGGCAGCGGACATCAGCTCAACGGCCAGCTCGGGTTCGCGCATCAAGGCCGAACCAGCCATGGCACCCGTGACCTCTTTGGCGGGACAGCCAAAGTTCAGATCAATGACCTGGGCGCCCGCCGCCTCGGCCAGTCGCGCGCCGTCGGCGATATGCTCGGGACGACGCCCGACCAGTTGAACCACCATCAAGGGCAGGCCCGACCCGACGGCTGCCCGCCGAACCACATCGGGTCGGCCCCGGGAAAATTCGGCGCAGGCAACCATCTCTGTCGCCACATAGGCCGCGCCGAGGCGGCTCGCTGCGCGCCGAAACGGGAGATCGGATACACCTGTCATGGGCGCGATCCACACCCGGCCCCCCACGCTCACCTCACCGATTTTGAGCGAACTGCCCATTTACTAGTCACCTCATTCGCTGTCTTTTTAGGCAAATGATTGGCCGCCGTAAAGCTGGAACAATCGACGGGGGTTGCCTATGACCACGGGCATGAGGTTTTCAGCGGTGATCGTGGCGGCCGGCGCCGGTCTCAGGGCAGGACCCGGAGAGCCCAAGGCGTGGCGCGCGCTGGGCGGCCGCCCCATTGTCCGCTGGTCAGTAGAAGGATTGCTGGCGTCAGGCTGTAACGAAATCGTCGTCGTGGCGGCGGCGGATCGCGTCGATCAAGCCCGGGATGCCTTGTCGGGTCTTTCGAACTGGACCGTTACGTCGGGCGGTCCCACGCGGGCAGTCTCCGTGCGGGCCGGCCTCGCCGCGCTGTCAGCTGATCGCAGCACACCGGTGTTGATCCATGACGCAGCACGTCCGTTTGTCACGCGCACCCATGTCGAACGTCTGCTACGCGGCCTTGAAGCGGCCGATGGCACCATTCCGACCCTTCCCGTCGCCGATACGCTCAAGCGGGGCGTTGGCCGGGTCGAAGGCACAGTGTCCCGCGATGGTCTCTGGCGAGCCCAGACACCGCAGGCGTTCCGGTTGGGCCGGCTCGAGACAGCCTATGCGCGTTGGCCCAACGGGGAAGAGCCGACTGACGATGCCGCGGTGATGGAACGCGATGGCGGGACTGTCACCATGGTTCCGGGCGATCCCATGCTGATGAAGCTGACCTATCCAGAGGATTTTCTGATGGCCGAACATCTTGCTGCCGGACAGCGGATTACACGCATCGGTCAGGGAATCGACGCCCATCGCTTCGGTCCCGGCGACAGCGTCTGGCTGTGCGGCGTGCAGATCCCGCACAGCCATGGCCTGGTCGGCCACTCCGATGCTGACTGCGGCTTGCATGCGCTGACTGACGCTGTGCTTGGGGCGATTGCGGCGGGCGATATCGGCCACCATTTCCCGCCGTCCGACCTGAAGTGGAAGGGCGCTTCTTCTGATCGATTCCTGACGCATGCTGTGGATCTGGTCCTCGCCAAGGGTGGCCGCATCCTCAACGCGGACGTCACCCTGATTTGCGAACGCCCCAAGATCGGACCGCATCGGGATGCCATGCGCGCCCGCCTGGCAGATTTGTTACGGACATCAGTTGACCGGGTCAGCGTCAAGGCCACCACGACAGAGGGCATGGGCTTCACCGGCCGCGAAGAGGGCTTGATGGCGCAGGCAGTGGTTATGGTGGAATCGCCGATCTGACACCGATCACGGCAGCCAGTTCCACCGCCCCTTGAGGTTTGTGTACATCGACCCAGCCAGGTTGGTGTAATCGTCCGTCCAGGGCCTGACCTTGAACGGATCGGCGGTGCGCCAGCGAGGATCCGGGACAAAGCTGGCCAGCGCGGCACGGCTACGCGCCACGATCACGGCGTCCTCCGGCGAATCCCAACTCCCCTCAGCGTCCCTCTCCGGACGAAACTCCTGGACCAGAGCCCAGCCGCCAGCCTTGCGTGACACAGCCTGAGCAGGCCCCATCAGATCGAGGTTCCGGTTCGAGAGATGCAGGATCAGGATTCCATTTGGCTTCAGCTTGTCCAGATAGCCGCGCACAGCCTCGACGGTCAGCAGATGCGCCGGCACGGCGTCTGACGAGAAGGCATCGATCAACAGGATGTCGAACGAGGCGGCGGGCTGCTTGGCCACCGTCAGCCGCGCATCGCCGATGACGTAGTCGATAGGCCCCTTTGCGCATTCGGTCGTGTAGGTGAAATTCTTCGGGTCGGTGGCAACCTTGACCACCAGTGGGTCAATTTCAAAAAATGTCAGTCGGTCACCGGGTCGCACATAGGCCGCCACAGAGCCGGTTCCCAACCCCACGACGCCCATTCTGAGGTTCTGCGACGTCGCGGCCTTCGCCAGGAACACCTGTCCGATGGGCGTGTACGGCGTGTAGTAGACCATAGGTTTGCAGCGAAACGCCGGGTCTTGAGCCTGAGCACCGTGCAATGTGGTGCCGTGAGCCAGCATCTTCACCCGCCCGCCGATGTTCGGAACGGTGGTCTCGGACAATTTCAGGACGCCGAAGAAACTGCGCCAGCTTTGCCGGGTATCGGTCTGATCGGCGGCAGTCCCGGAGGCGACGGACAGCACGGCGATGATCGCGACAAAAAACAGCGCCCTGCCCCGCACGATGAAGGCCGAGATTACCGCCAGCGCCAACAGGCCCTTCAGGGTCATGTCGAACAGCTCGGATTGATCAAACGACCCCACAACAGACTGGGTCGTCACATGAGACGCCGCAAAGGTGACGGCGATCGGGGTTCCCGCGGCAGCGAGCACGCCCAGGATCAACATAGACCACTGCCAGATCGGGATACGGTTCAGATTGCCCCAGGGCCGCGCCAGGCAGGCCAACACCAGCACCAGCGGATACTCCCACACGTCCTGAAAGATCACCGGCGCGATAAAGGCGTTGAAACCGCCGCCAACCACGCCGCCAAGCGACAGGCATAGGTAGAATTCCGTCAGCCGCGCCGGATCCGGCCGCCGTGCCACCAGTCGCTGATGGCACATCAGGGCCGTCAGAAAGAACGCCGCCAGATGGATGGACAGCTGCAGGCCAAAGAAGGTGGTCCGGAATGGCAGGAACGCTACACATGCCGCCATCGCCGCGCCCTGCAGCGTCAGGGTCAGACCCAGTGACATCGCCGGCTTTTCCTGGAAGGCGATGATGAAAGTGGTCAGGTAGAGCGCCAGTGGCAGCACCCACAGGAACGGGGCCGAGGCCACATCCGTCGTGATATAGGTCGTCACGCCCAGCATCAGGCTGGACGGAATTGCAGCCAGGGCGACCCAGACAACGCGGTCACGCCAGGAAAGGGGCGCAACGGCGATGGTCGACTTCTCCGCGCCGATGGATCGCACGCGCGACACCGCGAACCCCAGGCTGGCGATCAGCACGACAAACAGGCCGTACCCTCCACTCCAGCCCTGCCTTTGCGCGACCAGACTGAACAGGGGTTCTACGACGACGGGATAGGCCAGCAGGGCGATCAGGCTGCCAAGATTGCTGGCCGCATAGAGACCGTAAGGTTCCTTGCCGTCCGACGCGCCGATCGTCCGGGCGTGCCAGGCCTGCACCAACGGCGCAGTGGCTGACAGGATCGCAAAGGGCGCTCCGATGGACAGCGTCAGCACCGCCAGCAGCCAAAGGTTCGGATGATCCGACGAGGGTGGCCCGGCCAATCCATTGACGCGAAGTGGCAGGGCGATGGCGGCGATAGCCAGGGCTGCGCAATGAACCAGGGCCTGATTTCGGACCGAACCAATTCGCTGCAGCAGGTGGGCATAGGCATAGCCCGCCAGCAGCGCGATCTGGAAAAATGCCATGCTGGTGTTCCAGACTGACGAACTGCCACCCAGCAGCGGCAGCACCAGCTTGGCCACCATCGGCTGGACCAGAAACACCAGAGCCGCGCTCGTAAACACCGTCACCGCGAACAGCGCGGGCGGGGCCTGACGGATGTCGGTATCACTGCCGAGCTTGGTCATGGGTCTCGAATCGCCTTGATCGAAAGGGACGAGCGATGCTCTGTGGTGGCACCCAACCCGTAAAGAGATCTTGTCGCCTATGTTTAATCTGGAGATTGTCACTCTCGCGCGGCTCTTGATCGACGAGGCGCGGGAACGCTCGTTGCGAATCGTGACGGCGGAGAGCTGCACCGGCGGGCTGGTGGCCGCCGCAATCTGCTCGATCCCCGGCGCGTCGGATGTGTTCGAGCGCGGGTTCGTCACCTATACCAATCGCGCCAAGCAGGAGATGCTGGGCGTGCCGGGCGACCTGATCGCCGATCTGGGGGCGGTGTCCGAGCCGGTCTGCCGGATGATGGCAGAGGGTGCACTGGAAGCTTCCAACGCGCATATTGCGGTCGCGGTCACCGGCGTTGCAGGGCCCGGCGGCGGCACGCGGATGAAGCCGGTCGGCTTGGTCCATATCGCCACCGCGCGCTCGAACCAGCGGATCATCCACAAGGAAGAATTATTCGAGGTCGAGACCCGCGAGGAAATCCAGCTGGCCGCCGTCCAGGCCGCGTTACAGGCTATGCGGGACAGAATGGCTTGAGCGAGCCGGGTCTTGTCCGTGCGTTGCGCAGGCGCGACCTGATCGGCTTGATGCTGAACGGGGTCATCGGGGCTGGAATGCTGGCGGCGCCGGCCAAGGTGTTCGCGCTTGCCGACGGCTGGAGCTTCGTGGTCCTGGCCTGCGCCGCCCTGATGATAACGCCACTGATCCTCTGCTTCGCGGATCTGGGAAGCAGGTTCACCGGCACCGGTGGCCCTTACCTCTACGCACGCGCAGCCTTACCCGGGTGGATCGCCTTTGCAGTGGGCTGGATGATCTGGATCAGTATGGCGCTCGCGGTTGCTACGCTTTGCAATCTGCTGGTGAGCTATGTGGCCGGGTTTGTGCCCGTGCTGGGGTCGGGCCTGCCGCGTGTCGGCCTGATCCTGGCGCTCGGGATCTCCCTGACCACAGTTGTCTTGTCAGGCATTCGTCAATCGGCAGAGGGCAACAACCTTTTGGTGGTTGTGAAGGTCGCGTTTGTGTTGGGATTCGTCATCGCCGGAATTGGCTTCGTTCAAGCTGATCATCTGGTCATCACCACCCAACTGCCGACAGGGATCACCTTCTTTCAGGCGATACTGATCTACCTGTTTGCCTATTCCGGGTTCGAGCGGGCCGGTGTGCTGGCCGGAGAAACCCGTGATCCGCGCCGCGACGTGCCCGCTGCAATGTTCGCCAGCGTGGCCCTGGCGACAAGCGCCTACGCGGTCGTACTGTTGATCTGCGTCGGCGTCCTGGCCGATCCCGCCCTGACGGACCGCCCCCTCGCCGAAGTCGGGCGCGAGTTGTTCGGGCCGGTCGGACAACTCGCCGTGTCGGCTGGTGCCATCGCCGTGATCCTTGGGACCCTGCTGTCGGTGATTATCGGCATGCCGCGCCTGTTGTTGGCACTGGCTGAACAGGGGCAACTCCCAATGGCCCTGGGGGCCGTGCATTCGCGCTGGCGGACGCCCCATGTGGCGATCATCCTGTCGTCCGTGGTGGCGTTTGGTGCCGCGATCTTCAGTGACCTTCTGGGCAGCCTGACGATTTCCACGGCCGCGCGAATGGTCGCCTATATTCTCTGCTGCGTGGCGTTGTGGCGGCTGTCTGGAAATGCCGGCGCGCCGCCAGCCCAATTCAATCTGCCCGGCCGCCGCATCATCTCGTTGGTGACGGCTGCAATATTTGCTCTGGTGCTGGTCATGGCGGCGACCCAGGAGTTGCCGATGCTTGCAGCCGTTCTGGCCCTTGGATTTGGCATCCTCGCGGTCACCCGATGGACTGCCCGGTATAGAGCGCCCTAGCCCGATCCTCAAAGCATCCCATCAGCCTGTCCACCGCGTGATGAAAGTTCGCCCGTAGCAGGCCGTCCAGCAGGCGTGATCTGAATTCGAAGTCGATGTCGAACTCGATCCGGGTTCCGCCCTCATTCTCGAAGAACTGCCAGCGGTTCGCCAGCTTGCGAAATGGCCCGGACAGCAAGTTGACGTCGATCTCCCGGTTCACATCGTCACGCCGGACCCGTGTCGCGAACCGCTCCTTCAGGAACGAAAACCCCACGCCGGCTTCAGCGTCCAGGGTGTCGACCCCATCCCCGAGATCCCGCGCGTTCCAGGTCCGCATGGCGTTGATCCAGGGGACGAACTCCGGATAGCGCTCCACGTCACCCACCAGGCTCATCAACTGGTCAGGCGTGTAGGGCAGTACCTTTGAAACGTGGTGGCGCACCTAGTCCGCCGCTTGCCGTTCACGCCGTGCCGCCTGCAGCCGGGCAAAATCCTCGCCCGCGTGGTGCGAAGAACGCGTCAGGGGGCTGGCCGAGACCATTAGAAAGCCCTTGGCGCGGGCAATTTCCTCGTAGGCGCGGAACTCGTCGGGATGCACGAACCGGTCGATGGCGGCGTGCTTGCGGGTAGGCTGGAGGTACTGTCCGATGGTGATGAAGTCGACGCCGGCGGAACGCATGTCATCCATGACCTGCATCACCTCCTCCTTGGCCTCGCCAAGTCCCACCATGATGCCGGACTTGGTGAACCGGGTAGCGTCGCGTTCCTTCACTCGCTCCAGCAGGCGCAGGGAATTGAAGTACCGGGCGCCCGGGCGGATGCTGAGATACAGCCGGGGGACGGTTTCCAGATTGTGATTGAACACGTCGGGCCGGGCGTCGATCAGTCCGAAGACGCCGTCCACCGGTTTGCGCAGGAAGTCCGGGGTTAGAATCTCGATAGTCGTCCCCGGCGCCGCGTCACGGATCGCCAGCACAACTGCGGCAAAATGCGCCGCTCCACCGTCGGCAAGGTCGTCGCGGTCCACCGAGGTGATGACCACATGCTTCAGGCCCATCTTCGCCACAGCGTCGGCCACCCGCACCGGTTCTGTAGGGTCCAGCGGGCCCGGTTTTCCGGTCGTCACATTGCAAAACGCGCAGGCCCGGGTGCAGATTTCGCCCATGATCATCATGGTGGCGTGACTTTTCGACCAGCACTCCCCGATGTTGGGACAGGCGGCCTCTTCACAAACCGTCACCAGCCCGTGACTTTTTACGATCTCGCGCGTGGCGTTGTAGCCGACGGACCCCGGCGCGCGGACCCGCAGCCAATCAGGCTTTCGCAACAACGGCGTGTCCGGTCGCGCTTGCTTTTCGGGGTGGCGCGGACGCGGCGCCTTCAAAGTGTCTATAACGACAGCCATGAACCCTAGATCGCCCTTCGCGGCGTTCGGATCAAGCCGGGCCTGCATATGGACGGCGACACTTGTGCCCGGTCTTGCCGATTGAAATCGTTTGCGGAGGAATTTCCATGCGTTTTGTCCTGATCGCCTTGGCGGCCGGTCTACTTGGCAGTTCCGCTGCGGCCCAGACCGCCCCGACCGTGGTGCCCCGCACTTATGATCTGGCGCCATGGTGGATGGACAAACCGATTATCGCGTCGGTGGGATATGTCTGGGCCGAGGTGCAGGCAAATCGCGCGACGGCATCGGCCGTCTATCAGGTGGTCGACAAGGACTCTGCGATCGCTACCAAGGCCGCCGCCGACAAGGTCCGCGCACTGGGACAGGCGTTGGAAGCCTTCGGCGCCGACAAGGTGCGCATCGCCACCACCTTCAGCATTCAGCCCCTTTACACACAGTATCGCGACAAGGACGGCCAGCTGAATGAGAACGCGCGAGCCGACAAGATCGAACGCTATCAAGTCTCGGCGCAGGTCGCCGTCGACATCCGTGACGTCCGCGTCGCCGAGCGCGTCTATGCGACACTGATGTCGGCGCAACCCTCCTCGACCGGAGATATCCAGTTCCGGCTGGAGGTCGAAAACGAGACGCGCACCCAGATGTCCCGCCTGGCTGCGGAGGACGCTCGCCGCCGCGCCCTGCTGGCGACGGAAGCCGCAGGTGCCCGGGTGACCGGGGTGAGGTTGATCGATCCGACGGCAAGGGCCTGCGAGACCGATGTGTTGGTGAGCGGCGCCGGGCGAACGGGCGTGGACTATCAGGCCTATCGTGTTGCCGCTCCCGCATCGCGGGCGATGTCCGCCGACGTCCAGGAGGTGATGGTGACAGCGCAGCGAAAAGCCGTGGACGTGGGCCTCAACCCCGATGCGATACGCCTGCCCCTTCAGCCGCCACTGGAGCGCATCGAAGCGCGAGCTTGTGTCGTGTTCAGCATCGGCGGCTGACTTCGGCTACAGCGATCTTTCCAGAGTGCGCGCCAGCCGGTACGGTTGGCCCAACAACAACAATCGGGAGGCGTGCTCTTGCGTCCGTTCGACAACGCGCTCGCGCAGTCTTCTGTTTTTGATGCGCTGATTGCGGCGTCCAAGACCTATGGGGCCAAAAAACTGATCCTTGAGGATCAGGAGCGCAATCCGCTCAGCTACACAGACCTGATCCGGGCCGCTTTCGCGCTCGGCCGCAAGATATCCGGGTTCACGCGCAGGGGCGAGCGGGTCGGCCTTATGCTTCCGTCGAGTTCCGGCGGGGTAGTGACATTCTTCGCTTTGCACGCCTTCGGGCGCGTGCCGACGATGCTGAACTTCACATCCGGCATACGGAACCTGAAAGCTGCCTGCGAGCTGGCCCAGGTGCGCACCGTACTCACCTCCCACCGCTTCATCGAACAGGGCAAGCTGCACGATCTGGTGGATGCGCTCGAGACCCTGACCAAGGTGGTCTATCTGGAGGACGTCCGCGCGACGATTGGTCTGCCGGACAAGCTGTTTGCGGCTGCTGCGGGTGCATTTCCAGGACGGTTCCGAACAGAGACCAAGCCGACTGACCCGGGCGTCATCCTGTTCACGTCCGGCAGCTTCGGGGCCCCGCGAGGCGTTGTGCTGAGCCAGTCGAACCTGGTGGCCAACGTGCGCCAGATCGAGGCCCACTTCCCGATGAACCGCGACTGGGTGTGGTTCAATCCCTTGCCGATTTTCCATTGTTTCGGCCTGACCGGAGGGGCGCTGTTGCCGATTCTGGGGGGCATGAAATCGTTCCAGTACCCTTCCCCGCTGCACGTCAAACAGATTCCGGAACTGGTGAAAGACACCAGGGCCAATGTCTTGTTCGCCACCGATACATTCCTCAACCAGTACGCGCGCTCAGCTGAACGCGACGAGTTCTCGGGCCTGACGTTCATCGTGTGCGGCGCCGAGCGGGTGCGGGAAGAAACCCACAATCTGTTCGCTGAAAAGTTTGGGCCAATCCCGTTGCTGGAGGGCTATGGCGCGACAGAAGCCTCGCCTGTGATCGCAGTGAACATCCCGACGGACAACCGCCGTGGCACCGTTGGCGGTTTGCTGGCAGGCGTGGAAACCCGGCTGGAGCCAGTCGAGGGCATCCCGGGCGGCGGCAAGCTGCTGGTGCGCGGCCCCAACATCATGGCGGGCTATCTCAACGCCCAGGGCGGCATAGAACCGCCGACCGGCGGCTGGCATGACACCGGCGACGTGGTCTCCGTGTCCGATGACGACTGGATCACGATCCTGGGTCGCGTCAAACGCTTCGCCAAGATCGGTGGCGAGATGGTGTCACTGACCGCCGCCGAGGACCTGGCTTCCGCTGTCTGGCCGGAGTCTCGCCATGCGGTGGTCGCCCTGCCCGACCCGAAAAAGGGCGAACGCCTGATCCTGGTCACCGACCGCCGCGACGCCGATTCCGGCACTTTGATCGCCCACGCCAAGTCGATCGGCGCACCGGAACTGGCGGTCCCCCGCAAGCTTATCCACGTTCCGGAGATCCCGGTCCTGGGCACGGGCAAGACTGACTACGTGGCCTTGCAGCGGATCGTGGACACAGAGATGCAGCGGGCGGGATAAGCCCTTTCAGATGTGCAGGACCTTGCCGTAGGCATCCAGCGCGCTCTCGTGCATCGCCTCGCTCATGGTCGGGTGCGGGAACACCGTGGCCTGGATGTCTTCTTCGGTGGCTTCCAGCGTCATGGCCAGCACGTAGCCCTGGATCATCTCGGTGACCTCGTGGCCGATCAGGTGGGCACCGATCAGTGCGCCGGTCTTGCCGTCGAACACCGTCTTGACGAAGCCCTCGGTCTCGCCGGAGGCGATGGCCTTGCCGTTCACCTTGAAGGGGAAGCGACCAATTTTCGGCTCCAGACCCTGCTCCTTGGCCTGGGTCTCGGTCAGGCCCACCGAGGCGATCTGGGGGTTGGTATAGGTGCAGCCGGGGATCGGTGAGGTCAGATTTGACGGCTTCAGGCCAGCAATGTGCTCGATGCAGTGCACGCCCTCGTGGCTGGCCTTGTGCGCCAGCCAGGGTGGTCCCGCCACGTCGCCGATGGCGTAGAGGCCGGACACGCCCGTGCCACCGTGGCTGTCGGTGACGATGTGGGTGCGGTCGATCTTCACGCCCAGGGCCTCCAGGCCCATGTCCTCGACATTGCCAACAATGCCGACCGCGACGATGCAGACGTCGGCTTCCAGGGTCTCGGCCTTGCCGCCGGCCTCGATTTCCAGCGCCACGCCGGTTTTGGTCTTGCTGAGTTTTTTCACGACCGCGCCCACGCGGAACTTGATGCCGCGTTTCTCGAAGGCCTTGTGGGCTGCCTTGGAGACCTCTTCGTCCTCCACCGGCAGGATGCGCGGCAGCATTTCGATCACGGTAACTTCTGATCCCAAGGCACGATAGAAGCTGGCGAATTCCATTCCAATGGCACCGGATCCGATCACCACCATGGTCTTTGGGGTCGACTTGGGAACCAGCGCCTCGCGATAGGTCCAGATGCGCTCGCCGTCCGGCTCAAGCCCGATGGCTGCGATGGTCCGGGCCCGCGCGCCGGTCGCCACGATCACATGTTTGGCGCTCAGCTTGCGCGCACCGACCACGACGATGGGCGCGCCCTGCCCCTTTTCGAGCTTGGCTGTACCGACCACCACCTCGATCTTGTGCTTCTTCATCAGATAGGTGACGCCGGCGTTCAACTGGGCGGCTACCTTGCGGGAACGTCCGATCACCGCGCCAAAGTCGAATGCGCGTTTTTCCACCGACAGGCCGTAATCACCCAGATGGCCCAGGGTCTCGTACATCTCGCCGGACTTCAGCAGCGCCTTTGTGGGGATGCAGCCCCAGTTCAGACAAATACCGCCCAGCTCGGTCCGCTCGACGATGGCGACCGTCATCCCAAGCTGCGAGGCGCGGATCGCCGTCACATAGCCGCCGGGTCCGGACCCGATGACGATCACATCGAAAGCATCAGCCATCAGAGCAGCCTTTCAATCGCGCCCTCGAGCGCCTTCGGTTCCAGAGTGGGCGCGAAGCGGTCCACGACCCGGCCGCTGCGGTCGATCAGGAATTTGGTGAAATTCCACTTGATGCCAGTCGTACCCAGAACGCCGGGTTTCTCGCGCTTCAGCCAGACGTAGAGCGGATGGGCCTCCGCGCCGTTCACATCGACTTTCTGCATCATCGGAAAGTCCACATCATAGGTCAGCGAACAAAAATTGGCGATCTCGGCAGCGTCACCCGGCTCTTGCGCGCCGAACTGGTTGCAGGGAAACCCCAGCACAACAACGCCCTTGTCGCGGTACTTGCGATAGAGCGACTCCAGCCCCGCGTACTGGCCGGTGAAGCCGCACTTGCTGGCGGTGTTGACGATCAGAATCACCTTGTCCCGGTAGTCGGCCAGCGGCGCTGGCTTGCCGTCGAGGGTCTCGGCGTTGAAGTCATAGAAGCTGGTCATGGGCGACCTCAAACGATCAGCGTAATCGGGTCTTCCAGCAGTGGCTTGAACGCCGCCAGCCATCTGGCCCCGGTCGCCCCGTCCACTACCCGATGATCGCAGGTCAACGTCACCGTCATAACCGTGGCGATGGCCAATTCATTGCCGCGCACCACAGGCCGCTTCTCACCGGCTCCCACCGACAGGATCGCGCCCTGTGGCTCGTTGATGATCGAGGCAAATGACTTGATCCCGAACATGCCCAGGTTGGACACCGAGAAGGTCCCGCCCTGAAATTCCTCGGGCTTCAGCTTTTTGGTCCGCGCGCGTTCAGCCAGGTCCTTGGCCTCGGTGGCGATCCGGGCCAGGCCCTTGGTCTCGGCGGCGCGGATGATCGGGGTGATCAGTCCGCCCGGCACCGCCACGGCCATGGCGATATCGGCATGATGATGCATCGCAATACCTTCGGGCGTGTACGACGCGTTGGCCTCGGGCACC
>JANORH010000426.1:0-9061 GCA_031415215.1 Alphaproteobacteria bacterium
CGGTGGCGCCGGATTCGTCTTTCAGGAAGCGGGTCATGAAGTTCGACATGGGCTCTATCTCCTATTTGGCGAGCAGACTTTGGGGGACTTCAAGCGACTGCCTGCTCGTCCCTGAGAACACGCCCAAATTGCTCCGCCAGACTTAAGTTGAGATAAAGTCACAGCCTTAATTTATATTGATCATGATCAGGTATTCATCCTTTATTTCTGTAAACCAAGATCCAGCCAATCGCCCGATCATGTTCAAAAATGATGCTCACGCCCGCCGCCGCGCACGAAGGACAGGCCCGCCAACCCGATCGCCAGCAGCACCAGCAGTGTGGCAAATCCGCCCTGCTGGGTGCCGGTGATCACCGTGCCTTGATTGACCAGGGTCGGCGCGAGCCAGGCCGTGGCCACCCCGGACAGTGCATAGACGCCGAAGAAGGCCCCGGTCTGGTCTGGCGGCGTCAGTCGCGTCAACAGGGTGCGGCTGGAGGCGTACTGCGCGGTGATGAATATGGCGTTCGAAAAGCCGACGATAACAAAGATCCAGTCGGGCAAATGGGTGAACACCGGGCCGTTCCACAGCGGCGCATGCGCCGCCGGATCATAGGCCCAAAAGAACAGGATAAGGTCTGGCCGCATCCCCAGCATGGCGGTCAGCCCGATCATCGACATGACGATCTCGATGCGAAGGGCATTCTTTGGCCCGACTCCTGCGTCCAGCCAGCGCCCGACAAACCCACCCAGGACCGCGAACATGCTGAGCAGGATGCCGTAGCCCAGCATCTCGAGCGCCCCCCATTTCATGACGCCGACAGCATATACGCCAGCGTAGACCAGCACGCCGTTCATCCCGTCCACGAAGAACATCCGTGACCCGATGTAGATGGCGGCATCCCGGAACTGACTGATCGTGCGCAGCATCCGCCAGAGATCGGCAGCGCCTTCCGACAACGCCTTCAGGGGCCGAATGCCGGTGGGCGGCGCATCGGGTGTAAATAGGAAGATCGGGATCGACCCCAGGGCCAGCAGCCCGGCGGCCATCAAGGCTACGACGCGCTCGGGTTCGTGGGCGGCGGCGTCGAGGCCGAACAATGGCTTTTCGGGCACCCAGGCCCAGTCGACGCTGCCCGGCAGGGCGAAGGCCCAGGCGGTGAAGGCCAGAGCCAGCACCGAGAACAGGTTGCCCAATGACAGTGCCAGCCCGGAGGCCTTGTGTGCGGCACCCAGGCCAGCGGCGCGGATCAGCAGCGAGTTATGCAGGATCTCGGAATAAGCAAACAGCAGCGTCGCCGTCATCGCCATCAGCATGGTGGTGGCGACCGACAATCCGGTTCCGTCGGGCTTTGCCCACCAGAGCGAGGCAATAACCGGGATCATCAGACCCACGATCAGGGCCAGCAAACCCTTACGTCGTCCCAGTTTGTCGATCGAGGCACCCAGGAACGGTGCCGTGGCCATCACCGCCCAGCCGACCCACTGGTTCCAGCGGGAAATCACTTCCTGCCCCTGGACAGGATCGCCGATCATGGTGCCAGCGACATAGGGAATGAAGATGTAGATGGTAATCAGGATGACGTAGGGGTCGCGTCCACCCTCGAAGATCGCCCAGGACAGCCCACCCCGGTCCAGCTTGGTGTTCAGGCCCCGATCAGGAACGGTGGTCGCGTCAGTCACTGGCGTATCCCCTGGGCCGCTCGTTCAGTGCGGCAGCCTCGACGCGCACCGTAGCGGGCGCTGGGGCGTTGTCGATGGTTACCCCGTGAGGCTGGCATCCATAGCCGCCAGAACCGCTGCACGATCCACCACCATGCCCTGATCCGCCAGCGCCTCGCTGAGCGCCGTCAGGCACAGGCGCACATGCCAGGGGGTGGCCGAGGCCCCCATCAGGCCGATCCGCCAGACCTTGCCCTTGAGGGGACCCAGGCCCGCGCCAATCTCCAGGTCCCACGTCTTCAGAACATGGGCGCGGACCTGCGCCTCATCAATCCCGTCGGGCACCCGTACCGTGTTCAACTGGGGCAACCGCCATTTCGGATCGACCAGCAAGGTCAGGCCGGCGACTTCCAGGCCCGCCGCCAGCGCTTCGTGAGTGCGGGCGTGGCGGACGGTGGAAGCTTGCAGGCCTTCCTCGAACAGCACCACCAGCGATTCATGCAGCCCATAGAGTGAGTTTATGGGCGCCGTGTGGTGATAGGTCCGGCCGCCGCCCCCACTGCCATCTGGGCCGCCCCAGTAGGCCATCAGCAGGTTGAAATCGAGCAGCCAGTTGCGGACCTTTTCCTTGCGCCCGGAAATCGCGGCCTGGGCGCGCTTGCTGATGGCAATGGGCGACAGGCCGGGAGGGGCCGAGAGGCACTTCTGGGTGCCGGAATAGAGGATGTCGGCGTCCCACGCGGCGGCATCCACGGTAATCCCGCCCAGGGAGGTCACGCAGTCCACCACCGACAACGCGCCATGTTTCCGTGCCAGCCCACACAGGATGGCCGCGTCGCTGCGCACGCCGGTCGAGGTTTCGGCGTGCACGAAGGCCAGCACCTTGGTGGGGGCCTCGGCCAGCGCGGCCTCAACGCGCGCCGGATCGACCGGTTGGCCCCATTCGTGCTCGAGGGTCACGACGGTGGCCCCGGCGCGCCCGGCCATGTCGGCCATGCGTCCGCCGAACACGCCGTTGATCGCCACCACGCAGCGGTCGCCGGGCTCCAGCAGGTTCATCATCGCAGCTTCCATGCCGGCGGTGCCGGGTGCTGGCAGCGGCACGCAGGCATGATCCGGGGCGTTGAACACGCGCTGCAGCGCCGCTTTGATCTCTTCCATCAGCGTCTGGAACGCAGGATCCAGGTGCCCGATGGTGGGCCGCGCCAGAGCGGCCAGCACCCGGGCGCTGACATCAGAGGGGCCCGGCCCCATGAGGACCCGACGCGGCGGCTGGAAGGATTGCATGGCGGCTCCCGGAGACTTGAGAGCAGGGTGTCTAGGACGCCTCAGCCCCCAAAGGCAACCGGATCAGGCCAGCAGCCGGTCGTGGAGGCGCGCGCGCAGCACCGGCGTCAGGCCCAGGGCCTGATCCAGATAGCCGTCGAGCGACCCGTGATCACGGCGCATGACTGTGAAGGCTTCCTCCAGATACTCCGCTTCCACCCGCATGGCGGTCAGCAGGGCCTCATCGGATGGCACGCGCCCGCCGGACACCTGGGTCACGTGTTCACGCATGGTGGGCAGGCGGGCGACCATGCGCTCGTGGTTGTTGGTCAGCAGATAGTCTTCGATGATGTCGTCGTCGTGGACGCCGGCCACGTGATGGGTCAGGGCGCAGATGATGCCGGTGCGGTCCTTGCCGGCGGCGCAGTGCACCAGGATCGGGCCGGTGGTTTCAGCCAAGGCGTGGAAGTAGCGGGTGTAGAGATCGACATGGCGGCGCTGGCCGGGCGCGGCGCGATAGTAGTCGCGCATGTAGGCGTGGAAGGATTCTACGCTGAGGTCTGATTTGGCGATGAAGGTCGCCCACTCGTCGGCGGTGTCCTGGCCGATGTCGTTCTCGATCACCTGGGCCGAAAACCCGGCCCACCGGCGCGACGGCTCACGTTCGCGTTCATTGGAGCGGCGCAGGTCGACGATGACCGACAGGCCCATGTCAGCCAGTCGCGTCAGGTCGGCATCCGTCGCGCGGGACTGGTTGGCCGAACGGTAGAGCAGGCCACGCTTCAGCCGTCGCGACCCGGCGGCGTAGTCCCCGAAGTCGCGGAAATTGTCGATGCCGTCGAAGGTGATGTGCCGGGTCATGGGCGGCCTTGTAGCGAGCTTCGACGACGATTTCGAGGTGGTGCGGTCACTTAACCGACGACGCGGGCCTCGGCGTTCGGGAAGAAGATGCTGGCGGCGTTTTCCGCCACGTCCTGAGCCGTGTAGGGCCGACCGGGCGCGTAGCCCTTGGTCTGCATCATCTTGATTTCGCCGACGCCGCGGCTGGTGACTCCAAGCGTCTTGCCGGAGTGATCGGCGGCCAGGTCCGAGACCATGAAGAGCACCCCTGGCGCGATGTTTTCCGGCAGGCTCATGGGGTCCGGCTCCTTGCCAATCCTGCCGGGCAGGTCGGAGGTCATGCGGGTGTAGGCCCCTGGTGCCAGGCACATGACGCGGATGTTGTACTTGCGCCCCTCGATGGCCAGCACCCGGACCATGCCGTAGATGCCCGCCTTGGCAGCCCCATAGTTGGTCTGGCCGAAATTGCCGAACAAACCCGAGCCGGACGAGGTGAGCACCATCGAGCCGCCCTTGCCGTTGTCCTTCATCCATTTCCAGACGGGCAGGACACAGGCGTAGGTGCCCTTGAGGTGCACCTTGACCACCAGATCCCAGTCCTGCTCGGAGATGTTGCCGAAGGATTTGTCGCGCAGGATGCCCGCGTTGCAGACCAGGATGTCGACCTGGCCGTAGCTATCCAGCGCGGTCTTCAGGATGTTCTCGCCGCCGGCCATGGTGGAAACGTCGTCGCCGTTGGCCACCGCCTTGCCGCCGGCCGCCACGATCTCGTCGACGACCTTTTGCGCGGCGGCACTGGCCCCGGTCCCGGACCCGTCACGGGCACCGCCCAGATCGTTGACGACGACCGAGGCACCCTCCTTGGCGAAGAGTTTGGCATAGGCCTCGCCCAGCCCGCCGCCTGCGCCGGTGATGATCGCAACCTTGCCGTCCAGAAGTCCCGCCATGATCTTCCTCCCATACCGTTCTTTGGAAGTATCATCGGTCCGGGGAGGCCGCTCTGGCAAGCGGCTACTTCACGCGGACGTATCGCCAGTCCTGAATTTGCAGCTTGCCGCCGACCGTTCCCTCGATCCGGCCGCAGAGATCGACGCCGCAACGCCGGTAGGCCACCCGCTGCGGGAAATCGTGGGTCTTGTTTTCGAATGTCGCTTCACCCTCTGGTCCGGGCACGAGCACGAAGGGCGTCGGTGGTTGTCCCGGGATCGTGGCCGTGAACGTCGCGCCCGCCGGTTCGACACTGATTTTCATGTATTCGACGAAGGCGGGCTTACCGGCGCGGTTGGTCTGGCTGGCCCCGGCCATGGTGCCGTCCTTTGGCGACAGCCAGGTTTCGCGGACCGTCGTGGTGCCCGTCTCCTGCGCCCAGCTTCCGGCCATCCAGGCCAGTTTCTCCACATCGCCCGCGCCCATCATCGCGCCCGCCGCCGCCAGGATCACCAGCATCATGTCGCGCTCCCCGGTTTGCGCCGGGCCTTGAAGAAGCCCTTCAGCATCGCCGAACTCTCTTCAGCCAGCACACCGCCCGTCACTTCAGGCCGCCAGTGGCAGGTGGATTGTTCAAAGAACCGACCCCCATTGACCACCGCCCCGCCCTTGGCGTCTTCCGCGCCGAACACCAGTCGCCCGATCCGGGCATGGCTGATGGCACCTGCACACATGGCGCAGGGCTCCAGCGTGACCACCAGCGTCAGGCCGGTCAGGCGGTAGTTACCGCGCTTTCGGGCCGCTGCGCGTAGAGCCACGATCTCGGCGTGGGCGGTGGGATCGTGGGCGCTGATCGGCTGATTGGCGCCTGTCGCCACCACTTCGCCGGTGTCCGGATCGACCACGACGGCGCCCACCGGCGTCTCACCGGCGTCGGCTGCGGCTTGCGCCGCGTCAAGGGCGATGCGCATGGTGCGAAAATCATGGTCCACGATCCACTACGACCCCATTACGACGACGACGGTCAACCCCAGGCCGAGAACGATGAGGGCGACGGCGGCGAACGCGTCGCCAAACTTCTGGCCCGTTCCGGCGTTGGTTCGCGCCGCGATGTCGAGCGTCTGATCGGCGAAGGCCGGGTGGCGATCAATGGTCGGACGCTGACGACCCCTGCGGTGAAAGTCAGCCCCGGCGACATTCTGACAGTTGACAGCGAGGTGGTGGGCGAGCCGGAGCCCACGCGTCTGTTCCGCTTCCACAAACCCGTTGGTCTGGTGACGACGCACAAGGACCCCGCAGGTCGGCCCACAGTGTTCGATGGTCTGCCCGAAGGCCTGCCGCGCCTGATCTCGGTGGGACGACTGGACATCAATTCCGAAGGCCTGCTGCTGCTCACCAACGATGGCGGGCTGGCGCGGGCGCTGGAGATGCCGTCGACGGCCATTGTGCGTCGCTATCGTGCCCGCGCTCATGGGCGGACGACGCAGGAGCGGCTCGATACGCTGAAGGACGGCATCACCGTCGAAGGTGTTCGTTACGGCCCCGTCGAAGCCAAGCTGGACAAGGCCAAGGACGGCCCGCAGGGTGCCAACCTGTGGCTGACCGTCACCCTGCAGGAAGGCAAGAACCGCGAGGTACGGCGCGTTCTGGAGGCGCTGGGTCTGAAGGTGAACCGGTTGCTGCGACTGGCCTATGGCCCCTTCGCCCTGGGCACGCTGGGCGACGGCGAGATCGAGGAGGTCGGCCCGCGCGTGATCCGCGAACTTCTGTCCGAACATATCGACCCTGACAATATTCCCACCGGCGAGCGGCCGCAGTTCCGGTCCGCGCCCAAGAGTGCGGCCCGGCGCGCCCAGGAAGCCGCCAAGGTCGAGGCCGATCTGGCCCCGGTGCGCGCGCCCAAGGAAAAGCCGGTCTATAAGGCCGGCTGGGCCACACCGAAGCCCAAGGCCAAGCAGCCGCTGAAGGACAAGGCTGTCGCCAAGGCGCGGGCCTCGGGCAAAGCCAAGGCAGCCGTCAAGCCTAAATGGTTTCCCGCGCCGGAGGGTCATCAGCGTCCGGGGATTATTGATCGCCCGAAACCCGGCAGTCCAAAGCGGGCAGGTCCCGCACGCCCCGGCCCGTCGGACCCGAAGCGCGCAGGTGCGCCTAAACCTTCTGGATCTCCACGGGCTGGCGGCCCTGTCCCAGCCCCTCGCGGGCCGAAGCGGTCTGCATCACCTCCAGGAAAGACCGGCGCTCGTCCGCCAGGCCCGCCGCGATCGGGCGGTCGAGGGCCGCGCGGGTAAGCCGCTTGGCATAGGCGATCCCCTCGGCCCCCCGGGTTTCCCATTCCGCGGCGATCTCCAGGGCACGGGCCAGCGGGTCGGCGGCAAGCTCGTGCACCAGGCCGATGGCGTGAGCCTCGACGCCAGTGAAGGTCAGGCCGCGCAGGATGATCTCCAGCGCCTTGGCCTCGCCCACCACGCGGGGCAGCAGCTGGGTCCCGCCGCCGCCGGGGAATATCCCGATCCGGGTTTCGGGCAGACCCATGGCCTCAACGTCCGGACTGGCGATCCTGAGATCGCAGGCCAGTGTCAGCTCAAAGCCACCGCCCATGCAGAGGCCATTGATCGCCGCGACCACCGGTTTGGGGGCCGCAAACACCGCATCCGTCAGCGCCAGATAGCCATCCGTCGGCGGGGTATCCGAAGGTGGCGGCAGGGGTGCGCCCTTCAGCCGCTCACCCATGACATTCAGCTCGTCCACATCATAGTGGCGGATGAAAATGCCCGGCAGACCGCCGGTAATGATCACCGAGCGTATGGTCGAATCGGCGCTGAGCGGGCGGAACGCGTCCAGCATCTCCTGCGAACCGGCCGCCGTCATCGTGCCGAAGGGCGGATTGGCGTACGTCATCACCGCGATTCCGCCCCGGCGTTCCACTGTCACCAGACCCATGTCGTTCTCCCTGACATCCGTCGCGCTTGATTGTTGGCCGAAACTTTGGAACGGCAGAGCCTGAGCAGCAAGGGGTCGGGTATTGCGCATCGTATCGGGTGAGTTTCGCGGCAAGGCGCTGGTGACACCTGAGGGGCAGGCCACGCGGCCCACCTCTGATCGCGCGCGACAGGCGATCTTCAACATCCTGGAGCACGCGCCCTGGTCGGAAGGAGTCCGGGATCGCCGCGTGATCGACCTGTTCGCAGGCTCCGGCGCGTTGGGGTTCGAGGCGCTGTCGCGCGGCGCGGCGTTTTGCCTGTTCGTGGAAACCGACGTCGCAGCGCGTGGCGCTATCCGCGACAATGTCGAGAATCTGGGTGGGCTGTTCGGCAAGACCCGCATCCACCGCCGCGACGCCACCGATCTTGGGGTCAAGCCGGGCGCCGACGGCGCGGTGTTCGATCTGGTGTTCCTGGATCCACCCTATGCAAAGGGGCTGGGCGAGATTGCTTTAAGGAAACTTGCTGACGGCGGCTGGCTGGCACAAGATGCGATAGCGGTGCTGGAACGCGGTGTCGGTGAGCCGCCATTCACCGTTGACGGATTTCAATCTTTAGATGTACGGGACTACGGCGCGGCTCGCGTTCATTTTATGGTGTTTGCTTAGGCAAAACCTGGAATGTCACGAATTCGTCGCGAATAATTCATGGAACATAGTGAGCCTGATAACGCGGGATTAGCGAATAGAATACAACCTTTCCGGATGTAACCGGAGAGTTTCATGACGCATCTTGTTGACGTCGCGCCTCCCGTATTGCCTGCGTCAAAGTCAACACTCGGGGCCGAGATATTTCAGCGATTCGAGACCGAACCCGACACGCTCGCCATAGCCGTTGTTGACGACGATGAGCGGCCCATCGGCCTGATCGAGCGCAACGGGTTCCTTGTGCTGATGGCGGCTCAGCACGGTTATGCGCTCTGGTCGAAGCGGCCTGCGGCCCAGATCATGAAACGAGACCCGGTGGTGGCCGACGGTGATGTAACCGTCGCCGAGTTCTGCGAGCGGGTGCTGGTCGAGTCGCCCGCCGAGCTGCTGCATGGGTTCATCGTGACGGTGTCGGGACGCTATCGGGGCGTCGGAACCACAATGGCGCTGCTTCAGGCCTCTGCGGCGGAAACCTCGACCTATGCCAATGACATGCAGAGGCTGGCCTGGGATGCCGGGGAAGCCTTGGCTACAAAGGGCCGTTTTCTGGCGATCATGAGCCACGAAATCCGGACGCCTCTGAACGGCGTGCTGGCGGTCGCCGAAATTCTGAAGCGAAAGTCGAAACAAGCTGACCTTGAGCCGTTCATCGAGACCATACTGGATTCCGGCAGCACGCTGCTTCGTCTGTTGAATGACGCTCTGGATCTGTCGCGGGCCGAAGCTGCCGGCTTGCAACTCGACGAGTCCCCGATGGCA
>JANORH010000427.1:0-13754 GCA_031415215.1 Alphaproteobacteria bacterium
CGCAGCTCGGCGGTGGACGTGCCGCCGTCGGCGTTGCGGAACCGGTCGAGCCGGGCGAGATGGCCGTCGGTCATGGCAGGCTTCAGCTCGGGCTGGGTCGCGCCGGGCGTCAGGATGTCAGCGGCGCGAAGCGCGGCAGACCGGCCAAACACCACCAGATCGATCAGGGAGTTGGAGCCCAGACGGTTCGCGCCGTGCACCGACACGCAGGCCGCCTCGCCCACTGACATCAGGCCGGGTACCACCTGATCAGGGTTCTTGCCCTTCTTGGTCACCACCTCGGAGTAGAAGTTCGTCGGGATGCCGCCCATGTTGTAGTGCACGGTCGGAATCACCGGGATCGGCTGGCGGGTGACGTCAACGCCGGCGAAAATCTTGGCGCTTTCCGAGATGCCGGGCAGGCGCTCGTGCAGGATCTTCGGGTCCAGGTGATCCAGATGCAGGAAGATGTGGTCCTTCTTCGGGCCCACGCCCCGACCCTCGCGAATCTCCATGGTCATGGCGCGTGAGACCATGTCGCGGGGCGCCAGATCCTTCACCGTCGGCGCATAGCGCTCCATGAAGCGCTCGCCCTCGGAGTTGGTGAGATAGCCACCCTCACCGCGCGCGCCCTCGGTGATCAGACAGCCGGAGCCGTAGATCCCGGTCGGGTGGAACTGCACAAACTCCATGTCCTGCAGCGGCAGTCCGGCTCGCAGCGCCATCCCCCCACCGTCGCCGGTGCAGGTGTGGGCTGACGTCGCCGAGAAATAGGCGCGGCCGTAACCACCCGTAGCCAGGATCACCATCTGGGCCTGGAACCGGTGAAGTGTGCCGTCGTCCAGCTTCCAGGCGGTGACGCCCCGGCAAACGCCTTCATCCATGATCAGGTCGAGGGCGAAATATTCGATGAAGAACTCGGTCGCGTTGGCCAGTGACTGACCATACATCGTGTGCAGCATGGCGTGACCGGTGCGGTCTGCCGCTGCGCACGTGCGCTGGATCGGGGCCTCGCCATAGTTCTTGGTCATGCCGCCAAAGGCGCGCTGGTAGATCTTGCCGTCCTCGGTGCGGCTGAACGGCACACCCCAGTGTTCCAGTTCATAGACGGCGGCCGGCGCGTTGCGGCACAGGTATTCAATGGCGTCCTGATCGCCCAGCCAGTCCGACCCCTTGACGGTGTCGTACATGTGCCAGCGCCAGTCATCCTCGCCCATATTGCCCAGGGATGCCGAAATCCCGCCTTGAGCAGCGACGGTGTGGGACCGCGTCGGAAACACCTTGGAGATGCAGGCCGTCTTCAGCCCGGCCTGGGCACAGCCGAGCGCCGCGCGCAGGCCCGAGCCGCCGGCCCCCACCACCACGACGTCAAACTTGTGATCAATGAACTCGTACGTCGCCATGGGTTCAGGCGCCCCCTAGCGCGACCTTGAGGATTGAAAAGATGGCCAGCGCACCGGCCAGGCCACAGACGAACACATTGACCATCAGCGCCGCCGCCTTGGTCAGATGACCATAGATATAGTCTTCGATGATCACCCGTACGCCGCCCTGCATGTGGAAAAAGCTGATGGCGATGGTCAGGATGATCAGGGTCGCGTTGACCGGGCTGCCGATCCACTCGACCGCGCCGTAGTAGTCCAGCCCGGCCAGCAGAATGCAGCTGTAAACCGCCCACAGCACCAGCGGCACCAGGGCGACCGCGGCCACCCGCTCGGAAATCCAGTGGCCGACGCCGTGCTTGGCCGAGCCCAGGCCACGCGCCGTCGACAGCGGTGTGCGGAAACTCATCAGATCACCCCCGCCATAAATGCGATCGCCCAGACCGCGATCGTCGCGGCGATCGTGAAACCAAACACCGCAAAGGCCGAAGCGTTGGCACTCTTCAGATCCAGCCCGTGCCCCGCGTCCCAGACCAGGTGCCGGACGCCATTGGCAAGGTGGTAGAACACCGCCGCACTCATGCCGAACATCACCAGCTTGCCCAGCGGCGACCCTAGCAGCGTCATGAACGACCCATAGGCCTCGGGTCCACTGGCCAGCGCGACGGCCCAGGCGGCAACAATCATCCCCGCCGCATACAGCGCCACCCCGGTCACCCGGTGCAGGATCGAGGTCAGCATGGTGACGTGCCAGCGCCAGTGCAGGGCGAACATTCCCCCCGACGTCAGATGGGGCGACATCGGCCTGTCGGCGGGTCCCCGTGGAACGATTGTCATCGAAGCGCTCTCGCCTCCCCCAAAGCCTGTAGCCCAGTCGTTTGTAAGCGTGACGCCGGGGCTGTCAACGAACCCGCGGCTCTCTCGCCAATGATTTATCCATCGCGAGCCAGGGACCGAGCGGTCGGAGAACCCGGCGAAGCACCGTCTCCTTCGGGTCGAAACCCAGCAGGCCCGCATACTCATGCAAGGCCGCCTCCCGTTCGACGCTCACCAGACTGAACATGCCATTGTCGGTGACCACCCCACCGAGCCAGAACGCGCCGACCTTGCTGTAGGTGTCCGCCGCCCAGCGGGTATGCAGGGCGACAGCCTCTGGGTCATCTGCCGCAAAGGCCGGTGGCACCGCGCGTTCAACGAGGTAGGTCAGCATGGGTCGGCCCTCACGGCTTCGTATTTTGCGAAGTGTCTTCCTGGACCAGCTAGTCGGCAATGCGCAATTGACGTAGTTATACTTCTCAAAAGGCGAAGGATGCGCTTCGATCTGACAGATCTTCGACTGTTTTGCGAGGTGGTGGACGCAGGCTCCATTACCGCGGGTGCCGCCCGGTGCGCGCTGGCGCTGGCCGCCGCATCCACCCGCATCCGCAATATGGAGACGACGCTGGGCGCGCCGCTCCTGACCCGCTCGCGCCTGGGGGTGGTGACCACACCGGCCGGCAGCATGCTGTTAAAGCACGCCAGAGGGCTGCTCGATCAGTCGGCCAGGATGCGCGAGGACCTGTCAGCCTTCGCCGGCGGCCTGTCGGGCGAGGTCCGGCTGCTGGCCAACACCAACGCCCTGACCGAATTCCTGCCCGAGCCGCTCAGCCTGTTCCTGGCCGCCCACCCGCAGGTCAACGTCGACCTGGAAGAGCGGCTGTCCGACGAAATCGTCGGCCTGATCGCCGAGGGCGTCGGCGACATCGGCATCGTCGCGGGCACCGTCGATGTCGGCCGTCTCCAGACCTATCCGTTCCGCTCCGACCGGTTCGTGGTGGTCGCCGCGCGCGATCACGTGCTGGCGTCACGAACCGAGATGGCGTTCGCCGAGGTGCTGGATTTCGACGTCGTCGGCCTGGAGCGATCAGCCTCCCTGCAACGCTTCCTCACCGCCAAGGCCGCCCGTGAAGGCCGCCCCCTGAAGGCTCGCATCCAGTTGCGCAGCTTCGACGCCGTCTGCCGGCTTGTGGCCGCAGGCGTGGGCGTCGGCGTCGTCCCCCAGACCACCGCCCACCGCGCCGCCCAGACCATGGCGCTGGCCATCATCGACCTCACCGACGACTGGGCGCTCCGCGAGCTGACCATCGTGGTTCGCGCGGACGAGGACCTCCGGCCCTACGCGCGGGAGCTGGTGGAGAGTTTGCGGCGGTGAGATGGCGGTCAGATTGCCGATAAGCTTGGCTATCCGGATGCCCGGATAGCCAAAATCGAACTCAAATGCTGTAGGTCTGGCGCCTCCGCATCGTACCGCCGACGATGCCGAAACCCACGATCATCATCGCCCAGGTGGCGGGCTCGGGCACAGCCATCGGGCCAGGCGCACCGACTACGATCCTGGACGAGATGTTGTCGACCGTCGAGGCACCTTGAGCTTGTCCATAGTTATTGAACGTCATGGTCACACGATCCACCAACGCGGTCGACTGGGACCCTTGCAGAATAAATCGGCTGCTCGTTCCACCCTGGTTGGCGGAATAGCTAAAAATCTCCGCACCGCCACGTCGTCCGACCACATCGTATAAGGTGAAGAAGTTCGATTGTACGAAAAGGCCAAAGCCATCGAACACAAAGCTGTTGCCGGCGGCGGTGAGGTCGAACACCGCATTGTAGCCGTATGAGACGACGGCAGGGGCTGAAGGGTCGCCGATGGACGCCTTCGTGGCGTAGCCTGCCGTACGCGTAAACGTGAAGCCGTTTTCCGTGTGGGTCAGGAATGGCGAGGCAAATTCTCCGGGCAGATTGTCGAAGGTCATGATCGCCGCCACTGAAGGGCTGGCAGAAACAATCGCGAACGCACTGGCAAGCAACAACGTCTTCAACTCATTACTCCTCTAGATGCCGGCTTCTGACCGACGCCCTCGACATATGTCGGACACCAAACCGCTCGCATCCCTATTTTGGGGGTGTCGCAACTCAGGGGGCATGGGGTCGTTGAGATTTTCAACCAATGGATGGTGCTGGACTTCGGCTTGAATGCCGCGATGCTGGCGCTCAGCCTGTGAGGCTGGCGTGCGAACGCCTGATAGAAGGGCTCCGGGTAGTACCGATTGTGCACCCGTAATTCACGGAAGGATGCCCATGACCGTCACCCGCCGCCTGATTCTCGCCGGTAGCGTCTCGCTGGGCCTGGCCAGCGCCGCCCATGCCGACGCCTCTTTCGGCCCCAAGGTCGGAACCCGCGCGCCTGACATCGGGGCCCTGAGTGACCAGTATGGCAAGTCCCACCGTCTGTCTGATCTGGCCGGAAAAAAGGGCCTCGTGCTGGTATTCTATCGCTCGGCCGGGTGGTGCCCGTTCTGCCAGGCCCAGCTCATGGCAATGAACAGCGGCCTCGGCGAGATCGAGCAGCGCGGGTACAAGGTGGTAGGCTTGGCCTATGATACGCCAGACGTCGCCAAGGCATTCACCGAGCGACGCGCGATCACCTACACCTTGCTGTCCGATCCGAAGTCCGGGGCGATCGACCTCTGGGGCCTGCGCGACCCGCAGTACAAGGAAGGCAGCCGTGCCTACGGCGTGCCTCGCCCGGCGATTTTCGTGATCGACCGCAAGGGCGTGATCCGCGCATCCTTGGCAGAGGAAACCTACCAGAAGCGTCCGCCGGTCGCCGCGGTTGTGGCCGCGCTGGACGCAGTGAAGTAGGCCGCCGGACAGAACGCCTCAGAAAGAAAACTTCATTGCGGCGCGTAACTGAACCTGGGTTTGGCGCGCCGCCTCGAGGAAACGTACCCGGTCTGCCCGAACGGAACGCGAGACCACGGCCTCGGTAATCACCTGGGCGCGCGACCAAAGCGGGCGACTCCAGCTGGTCGTCAGCGCCCAGCCGTGCTCGGCGTTGTTGTCGATGGACTTGAAGGTCCGGTCGCTGATCGCAAAATAGTCAGCTCTCGCCGTTACCGCGCTGATCCCAACAGGCGTCGAATAGAGCACGAAGGCTGAATCGAACCCGATGCGAGCCGGTCGCACACCCGCAGAAAGGTCGCCCATGGCGCTGTCGCCACTCATTGCCTGAACGATCAGTTCGGCGCCGGACGGCGCGCGCCATCGTGCCGAGAGCTGCGCGAATCGGGTGCGCCAGGCATACTGGCCGCGCTGGATCGCCGTTGGCCGGCCATTGCTGTCGAACACGAACAGGCTGACCAGTGTGGCGGTCGACGGTTCCACGTCAAAACGCGCATAGCCGCCCCAGCGCCCGTCGATCTCGACCACCGGGCGGGTGTCGGACGCCTGGACGCCTGCGAACAGGCCCTGCGTCGGCGGCAGCGGGAAGCGGGTGTTGAATCCCGTACGGATATCGTGCAGCGCCCAGCCTCTGAAGAACAAGAGAGCGCCGGACGTGTCATTGCCCTTGAAGACGGCGGCGGTAACCGACACCGGGCGGCCCGCCCAGCCGGCACGCACCTTGGCTTCGACGCCGACGGTTTTCACTTCCTCGGCTACCCAACTGTTGATCGCCGAGGCCCCCAGAGTATGGACCAGGGACCACTCCGGTCCGTCATGTTCCAGTGAAATGGGAGGATAGAAAAGGCCGAGACGGCCGGAGACCCGGATCGGGGCGGCGGGATCGGGCCGCCAAACCACGTAGCCCTCGTTCAGTGAAACCGCATCCCGGGGAACGCTCTGGGCCTGTACGCTGACGACCGCGCCCACCCGGCTAGAAACACTGGGGGTCCAGGCTACCAGCAGGTCGCCACCAACCGAAGCACCGTCATCCGCCCGCAGCTTGCCAAGTCCGCGTTGCGGCCAGGAGCGCTCGCCCTGCCCCGCCAACACCCCCACCGTGGCGATGCCCGAAATGTCGTGATCGGAGAGGGCGGTAGCCTGCACTGCGCCCGGCGCACATAGCTGCCAGGCAGCAGCCAGCAGAAAATGGGGCAGGAGCCGTCGCATGACGCATTGTCGCCATCCGGACTTTCAGGCGTCTTAATAGGCCCCACGTCCGCTGACCGTGACAGCGCCTGAGTCCCCCCGCCTCACCCCCTCAACGTCATCTGCGCAATATACCCCGAACGGCTCTCCCCCGCCCGCCGCGCCTGGGCGTCCAGCCGCTCCAGTACACGGCGCGGCAGGGTGATGTTCACCCGCTCGGTGGTGTCGTCGAGGATGGCTGGATCGATCGTCACCACGCCGAAGCTCCAGCCAGCAAACTCAGGCCGGTGACGCAACGCCTCCAGATCACCCGGCGGGGGAATAGTACCCCCGGCATCGAGCGTGGCGTCGATCCAGGCCGCCGCCGCCTCTTCCACGCCGCTCATGGCCTCGTCCAGGGTGTCTCCCGCCGAAAAGCAGCCGGGCAGATCCGGGACCACGACGCCGAACGCCTGATCGGTTTGGCCCGGCTCGATGGCGACAGGATAGCGCATGATCATCTCCTAAAGGCCTGCCTGTTTGCGGATCGCTGCGACCAGTCCGACGCCCAGGTCTTTCTTCGGGTGCGGAACCACAACATGTCCCGGACGCTCCGGGTGCCTGAAGACATGGTGCGAGCCGCGCACGCGATCCAGCACCCAACCGGCGACCGTGATCTCCCGGACAAGCGCTCTGCTATTCACAGTGCGCACTATACACACGAAATGGCGACGAAGGCAAGTCTTGGCCGCCTACCGGTCCTCCAGCCACCCCGCCGAGCGCATCTCCTGCAACCTCGAAGCTGTTCGTTCAAACTCGAAGGACCCGTCCCCCGCCGGATAGAGCGCCGTCGGCTCGGCTTCCGCCAGCACGATCAGGTGAGTGCGGGCCTCATAGAGGGCATCGATCAGCACCACGAGCCGCCGCGCTTCCTCCCGGCGCTGAGGACCCAGCTGCGGCAGACCTTCCAGAAACACCGTGTGAAACCGCTCGGCCACCGCCACATAGTCGTTGGGGCCCAGCGCCACCGAACACAGGCTGGCAAAGCTGGCACGTAGCAACCCGCCAGCAGCGTGCGGAAAGTGAACCTTGCGGCCCAGCACCTCCAGCGTCTCGCCGTCCTCGTCCTCCGGCCCCAGCATGTCGCGCCACAGCGTGGCGAACACCCGCTCATGGTCGACATCGACGGGTGAGAACCAGGTCCCCGCCGCACGCAGACGGTCCAGCCGATAGTCATGCGGCCCGGCGATCACCACCACCTCGGCCTTAGCCTTCAGCAGGTCGATGAAGGGCAGGAACAACTGGCGGTTGATGCCGTTCAGATACAGCTGGTCCGGCAGGCGATTTGACGTTGCCACCAGGGTCACGCCGCGCTCGAACAGGGCCGTGAACAGCCGTCCCAGGATCATGGCGTCGGCGATGTCGGTGACCTGGAACTCATCAAAACACAGCAGCCGCGCCTGAGCCGCCACCACCTCGGCGACCGGCACAATGGGGTCGTCACCCTTATGTTGTCCGAACAGGGCCTTGCGCGCGGCGGGGTCGCCCTTGCGCCAGGCGTCGATCAGCCGGTGGATCTCGCCCATGAAAACGTGGAAGTGGGTGCGGCGCTTCTTCTCTATGGGAACCGTTTCATAAAACAGGTCCATCAGCATCGATTTGCCGCGCCCGACCGGCCCGATCAGGTAGATGCCGCGATGCCCCTGTGGCTTGGCAAACAGGCGTCTAAGCCCGCCGCCGGTCTCGCCACCCACCAGATCCAGCTCCAGCCGCACCAGAGGTGCCAATGCCGCTGCCTGCGCCGGATCGCGCTGGATCACGCCGTCCCGAACGCGCTGATCGTAGGCTGTTTGCAGGGCGGAGACCATCGCCGTCTCGCCTAGCCGTCGGGGCGCGGTGCCGCAAGTCACAGGCCGCAGATCAATTTGAAGCTGATAAAATTTTGCTCACACCCAGGTCGGGTTTATTCTGGCGCCTGGACGCCGGCCCCGACCGCCATGACGGGTTGTAAACGGCGATATACGTCCAGACTTTGAAACCTTACAAATCGGAGGTCGCGTATGAAACTCGTCGATCACAAACTAACGCCGGGCTGGTACAGGCCCTCGCCACACCACGGCGGCGCGTTGAATGCGCCGACCCTGCTGGTGATGCACTACACGGTCAGTGGCGCCGGCGCCAAAGGGGTCGCGGACTACTTCGTCTCGCCCGCCGCCAAGGCCTCGGCCCACGTCGTGGTCGGGCGGGACGGGGACATCCGCCAGGTCGTGCCATTCAATGTAAAGGCCTGGCACGCCGGCAAGTCGATCTGGCGCGGCGAGCCCAACTGCAACGACTATTCGATCGGCATCGAGATCGACAACTGGGGCCGGTTGATGCGGACCGCCGACAGTAAGGTCCGCAGCGGCACTGGAAAGGTTGTCGATCCCGGCCTGGCGGTGGAACTCACCCACAAGAACGAGAGCAAATCCGCGCTCTGGGAAGTCTTTGGCGAAACCCAGATGAAGTCCTTGGTCGACGTAACCCGGCTGATTTTGGCGGCCTATCCGACCATCACCGAGATCGTCGGCCATGACGACATCGCGCCGCTGCGCAAGTCCGATCCCGGGCCGGCGTTCCCGATGGGTCGCTTCGTCTCGCTTGTCGAGGGGCGCGACGATGCGCCGGTCCTGAAACGCAAGGTGATCGCCTCACGCCTCAATGCACGGGGCGGTCCGGGTATTGAGTTCGACAAGCTGGGCGTGTTCGTCAGCGGCACCATCGTCGAGGTCGTCTACGACTCCCCCGGCCCCTGGGCTCAGGTGACGGGTGTGCTGGAGGGTAGGACCGAGGTGCTGGCCTGGGTGTCGGACCAGTTCCTGGCCTGATCCCTCAGAGCCCCAGCTCCTTGCGGACAAACCGATAGGTCTCGCGCTTCTCGCAGGCGCAGCTGCGCATCCGGCCCTGGTCATCCCACCAGACCAGCAGCGGGTAGGCGAAGTTGACGCCGTTGGCCTTGAGCAGCGGCCGCAGATCCTCGACCATCTTGCGGCCGGCTTCGATCACGGCGGTGCGGGCCATGTCGCCGTCGGCGGGCGGAACACCCGGTGCCTTCCAAGCCTCGACCGGCACGGATTCCCACGCCTGCATCAGCTTCCAGTCGTGGGTCAGCCAGATCTGCGCCACGGTCGCCCGCTCGACGGCAGTGGACTTGGCAATGCCGTTCTTGTCGGCCCGCGCCACCTCGATCACCCGGGTGTCGACGTTCTTGGCGTGCAGCGCCGTGAACTCTTCAGCCTTGAAGCGCAGGCAATCCGGGCAGGTCCGGAACGACACCATATAGAGCCGCTTGCCCGGCAAGCCCGGTGCCGCCCAGCCCGAGCTTTCCAGGATCTTGGTGATCTCGGCCTGATGGCGCGTGATGGTTTTGGGCCACCAGCGCATCTCGTAGTTCCAGAACGCCCAACCCCCACCGCCGAGGATCGCCAGTACAAGAACCAGTGTCGCCCAGATCCGGAAGCACGTCATGGCACGGCCCCTACTTCATGGTCGGGATAACGAACGCCGAGTCCTCGACAGCACCCTCCGGCCAGCGGGCGGTGACGGTCTTGACCTTGGTGTAGAAGCGAACGCCCTCCATGCCGTGCTGGTTGGCGTCACCGAACGCCGAACGCTTCCAGCCGCCGAAGGAATGATAGGCCACCGGCACCGGGATCGGCACATTGATGCCGACCATGCCGACGTTGACCCGCTGGGCGAACTCACGCGCCGCGCGGCCATTACGGGTGAAGATGGCGACGCCGTTTCCGTACTGGTGGGCGGACGGCAGATGCAGGGCCTCCTCGAAGCTCTCGACCCGCGCGATCTGCAGGACAGGCCCGAAGATCTCTTCCTGATAGGTGCGCATCTCGGGCTTTACCTGATCGAACAGGCTGGGGCCTATGAAGAAGCCCTTCTCATAGCCCTGCAGGCTGAAGCCGCGACCATCGACCACCAGCTCAGCACCCTCGTCGACCCCCATCTGGATGTAGTCGCTGATCTTCTGCTTGTGGGCCTGACTGACCACCGGCCCGTACTGGGCGGCGGGGTCGGTGGAGATACCAACCCTCAGGGTCTCAAGTTCGGCCAGCACGCGCTCGCGCACGCCATCCGCCGTCGCCTTGCCGACCGGCACCACGACCGGCAACGCCATGCAGCGCTCGCCCGCCGAGCCATAGGCCGCGCCGATGATGTCCTTCACGGCCTGGTCCAGATCAGCGTCGGGCAGGATGACGCCATGGTTCTTGGCCCCGCCCATGGCCTGGACGCGCTTACCCGCCGCCGTGCCACGGCTATAGACGTAGTGGGCGATATCGGACGAGCCGACGAAGCTGACGGCCCGGATGTCAGGATGGTCGAGGATGGCGTCCACCGCGACTTTGTCGCCGTGCACAACGTTCAGCACGCCGGCAGGCGCACCGGCTTCCATCATCAGCTCGGCCAGTTTCACCGGCAGCGTCGGGTCTTTCTCTGACGGTTTCAGGATGAAGGTGTTGCCGGTCGCAATCGCGATCCCGAACATCCACATCGGGATCATGCCGGGAAAGTTGAACGGGGTGATCCCGGCCGCCACGCCCAGAGGTTGGCGCATGGAATAGATGTCGATCCCGGGGCCTGCGCCCTCGGTGTATTCGCCCTTGAGGACATGCGGGATGCCGCAGGCGAACTCGATGACCTCAAGGCCTCGCTGGATGTCGCCCTTGCTATCGGCAATGACCTTGCCGTGCTCTGACGACAGGATCTCGGCCAGCGCATCCATGTCGCGCTCGATCAACCGCTTGAAGTCGAACATCACCCGGGCCCGTCGCTGCGGATTGACCTGGGCCCAGCCGATCTGCGCCGCCAGCGCGGCCTTCACTGCCCGGTCGACCTCCGCAGCCGTTGCCAACTGGACGCGGGCCTGCACGTCGCCGGTGTTGGGGTTGAACACATCGCCAAAGCGGCCGGATGTTCCTGTGACAGCCACGCCGTCGATGAAATGTGTGATTTCGCGCATGTCGGCGTTTTAGGACGGCGAAGCGCACTAGCCTAGACCTGACAGTGACTCGTCAACGAACTTCCGCTACATACCTGCCACCATGACCCGGTTCGCGCACCATCACGGCCTCCACCATCCGACCCTTGGCGGTACGGATGGGTGTTTCGTGGACTGACGCGAACCCCTTCCGAACCCCGCCGATACGGACGGGGGTTTGTGACCTGGATAACCCCATCCGTCGCCCTCCATCCCTTAGAGAGACGACCCATGGACGACCTTCCTGCCTTGAGCCCAAACCCCGCAGCAGTTATGCGCGCGGCCATGACCGATGATGTGGCCCGTCCGGAAGCCCGCAGCCCGCGCGGATTCAATGACCGTCGCGGCCGCGACGTCGCGGCCGAGCGGGCGATCCTGACAGCGGTGTCCGGCGTCTATGAACGCTGGGGCTTCGAAGCCCTGGAAACCGGTGCGTTCGAATATGCGGACGCGCTCGGCAAATTCCTGCCCGACGCTGATCGCCCTAATGAGGGCGTATTTGCCCTGCAGGACGATGACGAACAATGGATGGCGCTGCGATATGATCTGACCGCGCCGCTGGCCCGGTTCGCGGCTCAGAACTGGGAGACCCTGCCCAAGCCGTTCCGCCGTTACGCCTATGGGCCGGTGTGGCGCAACGAGAAGCCAGGTCCCGGGCGGTTTCGCGAGTTCTGGCAGTGCGACGCCGACACCGTGGGCTCAGCGCGGCCCGAGGCCGACGCGGAAATCATCGCCATGGCGGTCGAGGGTCTGGAAGCTGCGGGCCTGCCGACCGGCTCGGCCGTGATCAAAATCAACAATCGTAAACTCCTGAACGGCCTGATGACCGCTGCCGGGGTGGACAGCGAGGGCCAGAAACTCGCGGTGCTGCGGGCTGTGGACAAGTTGGACCGGCTGGGGGCCGACGGTGTGCGGCTGTTGCTTGGCGAGGGGCGCAAGGATGAGTCCGGCGACTTCACCAAGGGTGCCGGCCTGGGTGCCGCCTCCGCCGAGCGCGTGTTGGCCTTCACCGCCGCTGGTGTGGGCGGGCGGTCGGATACCCTGGCGAAGCTGGGCGACGTGGTCGGCGGCTCGACCGAGGGCGACGAGGGACTGGTCGAGCTGTCGGCCATCGATGCGGCACTGACGTCTCTGGGCATTGGCCCCGACCGCGCCATGTTTGACCCGTCTGTCGTTCGCGGTCTTGAGTACTACACCGGGGCCGTCTTCGAGGCTGAGCTGCTGCTTTCGACATTGGACGACAAAGGGCAACCCATGCGCTTCGGCTCCATCGGCGGGGGTGGGCGCTATGACGATCTGGTGGCGCGGTTCACTGGCGAGAAGACCCCGGCCACAGGGTTTTCCTTCGGCGTCTCGCGACTGGCGTCCGCGCTCAAGGCCGCCGGGCGCGACCTGGCCAAAGCGACGCGTGGACCGGTGGTGGTGATCGCCTTCGATTCCGCCCGGATGGCTGACTATTTCGCCGTAGCGCAGGAGATCCGCGCCGCCGGGATCGCTGCCGAGGTCTATCTCGGCACGTCAGGCATGCGGCCCCAGATGAAGTATGCAGATCGCAGGCTTTCGCCCGCCGCTGTCATCCTCGGCGAGGACGAGCTTGCGGCAGGCACGGTGACGGTGAAGGACCTCGACCTGGGCCGTGCACTGGCCTCCCAGGTCGCCGACAATGCCGCCTGGCGCGAGCAGCGTCCGGGACAGCAAACCGTTCCGCGCGGCGAGCTGGTCGCTGTTCTACGCCGCATTGTGGACGCTGGCTGATGCGCGTCGAACCCACAGTGCCGGCCGAGGTTCTGGCCGCAATCCGCCAACCCCTGGAAGGCGCCGGGGCGATGCGCGCCGAGGCCCCGTTGCTGCAACCTCTCAGCCTGCTGCTGGACCTGGCGGGCGAGGCCATGCGATCGCGGCTGTTCGTCGTGCAGTCCGAAGGCGGGGCAGAGTCCTGCCTTCGGCCTGACTTCACCGTCGCCATTGCACGTCAGCACATCGATAGCGGCCAGCCGCAGGGCCGGCACTACTATCAGGGCTCTGCCTTTCGGGCCGCGAAGGGTGCCGACCGGCCAGAGGAATTTGTACAGATCGGGCTGGAGGTGTTCGCGACCGGCGGGCCCGCAGATATCCCCGACACCGAAATTGCGACCTTGGCCTGGCGAGCGGCTACGGCCGGTGGACGGGCGGACCTGTCAATGTCGATGGGCGATGTTGCGCTTTTCGGCGCATTCGTAGAATCCCTGGATTTGCCAGAGGCGCTTGCGGCGCGGCTGAAGCGCATCGCCGGGCGACCACGTTTGTTGGCGGCTGAGCTGGCGCGGGTCGGTCAGCAGTCAGGCGAGGGCGGTGGCAAGCTGGCCGCACTTCTGGCGGGAATGTCGAATCCAGACGGCGCGGCGTTGCTGGAAGAGGTCTGGGCGCTGGCCGGTGTCGAGCCGGTGGGTGGCCGTGGGCCAGCCGAAATCGCCACGCGGCTGATCCGGAGGGCC
>JANORH010000428.1:0-3963 GCA_031415215.1 Alphaproteobacteria bacterium
CGTGAAAATCCACATCGGATTACGGTGACAGTCGATCCGGATAAGATCGTGGCGATTGCAACCGTCTGTATAGTGACCGACTGTCCGTGGAACCGGGTGGCGTCAGACCGGCGGTGAAACCTCGGGAGGGGGGCGGCATGAGCGAGACCTGGGATGGCGGGTGCCTTTGCGGGCGGATCCGGTTTCGCGCCTCAGGGCGTCCGAAGTGGACGCTCTGGTGCCACTGCCAGAGTTGCCGCAGGCACAGTGGGGCTCCGGCTGCGGCGTTCGCCTCGTTCGATGAGACGGCGGTTGAGATCACCGCGGGGGACATCACCCAGTTCGTGTCCTCGCCGGGCATGCGCCGGGGGTTTTGTTCAACCTGCGGGTCAACCCTGACCTGCCAGGGCGGTCCCACGCCCCACGAGACCCACTTCCACATCGGGGCCTTCGATCACCCTGAACGGCTGCCGCCGCCAATGGGCGAGTACTTTGTCGAGGAGCGACTTCCGTGGTTCTGCCTGGCGGAAACGGCGACGCCAGGGTGAGGCATTGTCCCGGTCGACATCAGGGCATCCGGCATCCGGTGCAGCCAAGGCTCTGAGCTGGCTGGAGACCTCAACCGTGCCTGGCGAAGGTTCGGGTCCTGCCGCCTGGCAAGAGCAGCAACGTCTCGTACTTTTCCCGGCGACCGTCTGGCATTTCCATTCCTGGCGAACCGGCTGGCATGCCTGGGACGGTGATCCCCAAGGCTTTCGGGCGCTCCTTCAATAGCCGGGCGACATCGGTCGGGGGGACGTGGCCGACGACAATGTACCCGCCAATCGTCGTCAGATGGCAGGATGAGAGTTCGAAGGGAACGCCAAGCCTAGCGCCGATCGGACTGATGTCCTCGACGACGACGACCTTGGGCGCATAGCCCGCTCGCCTCATTGTGGTGATCCAGCCAGTGCAGCACCCGCAAGACGCTGTCTTGTAGACCGTGAGGGGTGGTGCAGCCTGAGCAGGGCCGGTCACGAGAACGACTGGCACAGCGGCAATAAACTGGCGGCGAGACAGCATCGGACGACACTCTGGAAATCAGACCCTTACTTAATGTCGGAGCGGGTGGGCGGCAAGGCGCGGAGGGACGGCGGACAGCACGTCAGGCGACTGTGTGAAGGTCTGACATCAGACCGGAGAAACAGGGACGACAGGTCGTGGGGTCCAGCGCCGCGCGCGGTCCCGCCCCTTCCACCGTGCCCTCTACGGGGGCGGTCCCCATTCCCCACGAACGGGGAAGGCAGGGATGCGAACGCAGATGATCGCTCACATTTTCCAGGTCTTGTCCGGGGACCTCGCAGAGTTGCGGGTTCGCACGTCGTCAGGGCGTCGCTGGCGAGGGGGTTGAGGCCAGCGAGCGGGTCCGCGCCGGGCCGCTGATCAGCGCTTTGGCTTGCGCGATGGCCGCAGGAACATCGGTCTTGCCCTCGGCGATTTCGTCGGCGAGGCCCATCAATTTCGGCCCGGTGACGGACCCGTTGTCGGCTTCTTCGGTGACGGCAATCCCGCCGTCCGTATCGATCACCCGATCCCACGCCAGGCGCACCTGAGCCCAGTAGTCGCGGGTGCTGGCCCAATAACGATCTGCTGCGGCAATCGGGAATTTGGTGGATCGATCATAGGTGTTCAGCACGACCTCGTGGACGTAGGTCATCGGCTGGCCGCCCTTCAGGCCCTGTTTGGTGTTGTCCTGTTCGTGAACCCAGCCGGTCGGCGTCAGGGCGTGGCGGTTCCAGCCGGTGTACCAGCCATAGACCGGCTTTCTGACCGCATCGCGGCGCGCCAGCGGGCGCAGGGTCGCGTCGCTCTGCCAACTGGCCACGCCGCCGCCGTAGGTCCACGTGCCGACCCCACCATAGCGGGGGCTGTCGTCGGTCTGCCAGACGGTCTGCGACCAGGCCCCCTTTCGGGCCTTCCCCGGCAGGGCGCGCAACCGCCAGAGATTGGCCTGCTTGTAGGTCAGCACCTGCGACGGTTGATACGTCCAGTCCTGGCGCCAATGTTTCACCACAGCCGGTGCGCCATCATCCTCGACTACCAGAATGTGTTGCAGGCTGATGAAGTCGCCCCGGTCCTCAATCACCCGCACCGCTTCATAGCCGCCGCTGATTTTCGGTGTCAAAGGCGTGTAGCCTGCGACAAAGGACACCGTCTCGCGCATGTCGAAGCGCACCTTGTAGTCGCCGGCCATGGCCAGAATCGACTGGCGATCACGCTCCGGCGGCGTTCCCTCAGCGGAAACGGGAGGGGCGAAGCCGAGCGCGAACGCGGCGGTGAGGGCAAGGCAGGTTCTGCGGGAGGTCATGGCGGTCTCCAATGTGATCAGAAGTCGTAGCTGAGGGAGAGTGAGACGTTGCGGCCCGGCTGGGTATAGGCGTCGCGGCTGACGGCGGTCGAGGACAGGCCGCGAACGTCGTTCCACCAGGCATATTTCCGGTCGGTGAGGTTGAACACCCCGGCGCGCGCAGTCAGGCTATCGGTAACGCGCCAGAAGGCGGTCAGGTCCGCCGTCGTGAAGGCACCTGGACGATAACAGGTAGGCGTGCAGACCTGGGCCACCCGACCGGCGGATTTGCGTTCGGAATGGATCACCGACAGCTCCCCACCGAACCGGTCGTCAGCGGCGCGGTAGCCAACTCCGGCCGTGAGCTTGACCGGATCGACGCTGTCGAGCGGTGATTTCGCCGGAGTGTAGCTGGTACCCCTGGCCCACGAGGCTGCCACAAAGCCGTTGAAGCCATTGACGAGCCGCATCCGGGCGCGTCCCTCGACGCCATGGATCCTGACCCTGGCGAGGTTCACGAACTGGAACACGCCGGGGTTTGCTGGCGTGAAAGCCCCTGCGATGACGGCCTGCTCGATGAAGTTTCGGTATTCACCGGAAAAGGCCGTGACCTCGACCGACCAGGTGGGCGTCACCCACCGCGCGCCACCCTCAAACGCCTCGCTGGTCTCGGGCTTCAAGTCGGCGTTGGGGATCGAGCGGTAGTTCTGGATCGGATTGGCGAACGCGTTATTCACCTGACCCGGGGCCGGGGCCTTGAAGCCACGCGCATAGTTCAGGAACAACCGCGCCTGATCGACCGGCTTGAACACCAGCCCCAGTTTGGGCGACACCCGGCCGTCTTTCGAACCGGCGGGTACAAAGCCGCCCAGCAGGCCGTCGGCTTTCGGATTCAGATCGTAGTGGTCGTAGCGCAAGGCCGGATAGGCGACCAGCTGGCCACCGAACAGCGCGACCTCATCCTGCACGAAGGCGCCGACCAGGGTGTAGCCGGTGGTGGGAAACGCGCGTGTCGGGAAGGTTTCGCCGGTCGGTGGCACGGTACCGTCGCGCAGGCCGGTCTGGCGCGTGCGGGAGGCGTCGAAGCCGTAGATCAACCTGTGCTCCACGCCCGCCAGGCGGAACCCGCGCTCCAGCTGCGCCGCCACGCCGTAAACGCGGTTGTTGAAGGTGTTGCGCCGCGTGCGGTCGGCGGAGACGTTGCGGTCCTCGGCTGTGAACTGGGCCGTCTGGCTGGCCTGTAGATAGGCTGACCAGATCAACCGGTCGGCCGGGCCGCGCTCAAGATCGATGCGCTGGTCCAGCGCAATCCGGTTTCGCCCGGTCTCATCATCGGCTTTGAGCCGCAGCACACTGCTGGCGGCCAGCGGTGGCTTGGCGATCCCGCTGAGCACGTCGGATTCCACGTCGCGGTCGTAGTGTTCGGCGGTCAGACGAATCCGGTTTGTGTCGGAGGGTTCGAAAACCAGCTTGCCAAGCACCGAGCGGGTCAGCAGGTCTTGCGGATTGGCGGTCGTGCGGTCGGTGTTGGCGGCGTCGTTGGTGCCGCGTGTCTCCTGCTCATGACCGGTGCGGTAGGTGTAGGCCAGCATGCCCGACCACCGCCCTTCGCGGCCAGCGATCACCCCTGTCGCGCCGATGCTGTCGTCTGCAGCGCC
>JANORH010000429.1:0-2565 GCA_031415215.1 Alphaproteobacteria bacterium
CAAGTGCCGGCTGCAAACCGGCAAACGCGTGGGCCACCTTGCGACTGACTGAGTCCTTGCGAAGCGATCCGACCACCATGGCAACGGTACGGGTCTGCGACATCATGAGTTCCTGTGGGGCGCGGCGTGAAACACAAACGCCGGAGCCGCCGGATGGCTGCATTGCGCCTGACGCGTGGGCGTAGGTTCAGGGTGCCATAAAGGGCCTGTGTCCCGCGCGTCAGAATTCCCGAACACGGTCATCCCGATTTCGGGGAAGGGGGACCGCGCCCAAAGGGCGTGGTGGAAGGGGCGAGGCCGCGCTCAGCGACCCAAACCGCGCTGCCTCACCCCACTCCGAATGCCGGAAGACGACCGGATCGGCGCACTGCGCGCGACCAAGTACCAATGGTTGAGTTACAGTGACATGAGTTACAGTGACATGATATCAATTGCGTAAATCGGTGCGCCTGAATCCCGGCCACCTCCGCTCTCACCCCCAACTTTTTTCACCCCACCGGCAAGCTACGTCCGCATCTGTCGTACCGGCGTGTTTCACTCTCCCCATGTCTGAAACGCCCACCCCCATCGATCCCGTACAGGTCGCGCTCGCCCGATTGGCAGAGCTCGACCTGTCGCTGGCCGAGCATGTCCACGCCCAGGCGTTGGCGACCACCGATGCGGATGAGATCAACGGCCTGGGTCGCACCTATCAGCGGGTCGCCCGGTCGCTGCGTCAGACCCTGGCGCTGAAGGCGAAGCTGGCGCGCGAGGACCGCGAGGCCGTGGCGCGCCAATCATCGTTCGCCTCATTGCGGGACCGTCGGTCCGCCGCGCCCACCACGCCCACCAAGGGGTATGATCTGGCCGATGCCGTCACCAGGGTGATCTGGGACGAGGCCGAGCCGGAAGAGCGCGAGGTGCTGCTGGAAAAACTCGGCGACCGCCTCCGCGACTATATCGACGCCCCGGGCTTCGCCACCCGACCGATCGACGATGATGTCGTGCGCCTGGCCGTGGAACTGGGACTTTCGCCGAACGTCGCCGTCGGCTGGCGACAGCTGCCGGAACTGCCGCCCAGCGAAGAGGTCTATTGGGATCTGGAGGCCAAAGAGCCTCCCTGACGCCACCTGAATTCGGCGGACGATCCGCCGCTACGCGACGCCACACCCCACGATACCACAGCCACCGTGCCCCCTGCACGGGCGGCGACGCCGTGGTATGGGCCAGAGTTCACCGCGCTGCCCCTCCACCCCCGAGACCCCTCCATGCGTCAGTTCACCCTCACAGAGATCACCGAGGCGCTGGCGGGATTGCGTGACCAGACCGCCGGGGCCACCGACCCCCGACTGGCCTTCATCAACTTCTGCCTCACCCACCTGACCGACAGTCGCGCCCAGTTTCTGCAGGACCTGTGGGTGGCCTGGGAACTGGGCTCGCCCCGCGACGGCTACTTCGTCGAGTTCGGGGCCACCAACGGGCTGAAGTTCAGCAACAGCTGGTATCTGGAAACCGCGCTGGGCTGGCGCGGCATCCTGGCTGAACCCGCTCGCATCTGGCACCCGGACCTGCGCAACAACCGCACCTGCCACATCGACGAGCGCTGCGTCTGGGTCGAAAGCGGGCGCACGCTGGTGTTCAACCAGACCGAGATTGCCGCGCACTCCACCATCGACAGCTTTTCCGACAGCGACATGCACGCCGCCAGCCGCCGGGACGGCGAGCGCTATCCGGTGGAAACTGTGTCGCTGAACGACCTGCTGGCCTTCTGGAACGCGCCCGTCCGCATCGATTACCTGTCCATCGACACCGAGGGCTCGGAGCTGGACATCCTGCAGCACTTCGACTGGGACGCTCACGACGTGCGGCTGATTTCAGTGGAGCACAACTTCACCGACCGGCGCGGGCCGATCTGCGAGTTTCTGATGTCGAAGGGTTACACCCGCAAGTTCGAGGCCCTGTCCAACGTTGACGACTGGTACGTGAAGACGGGCGGGGCTTGAGGTCGGCCATGGACCCCAGGCGCAGCGCCCGATTGCTTCTGACCACCAAGGCGATCCGCGGCTATGGCGACGGGTTCACCGCCTTGCTGCTGCCGGTCTATCTGATCAGTCTGGGCTTAAGCGCTTTTCAGGTGGGGCTGGTAGCGACCGCCGCCATGCTGGGCTCGGCCATCCTGACCCTGGGTGTAGGTCTGGCTGGTCATCGGGTCAGCGCGCGAGGCTTGCTGATGCTGAGTTGCCTGTTGATGCTGGCCACCGGGCTGGCTTTTTCCCAGGCGCACAGCTTCTGGCCGTTGGTGATCGTGGCTTTCGTCGGCACGCTCAACCCCTCCAGCGGCGACGTCAGCGTCTTCGTGCCGCTGGAACAGGCGATGATGGCCAATGCCGGGCCTGACGCCGACCGGACGACCCGGTTTGCGACCTACAACGTCGTGGGCGCGGTCGGCGTGGCGCTGGGCGCGCTGTCCGTAGGTCTGATTGATCCGCTGACCCAGCTGTTGGCCCGGCCCCGCAGCGACCTGCTGGAGGCGGCGTTCGGGCTCTACGGCCTGATCGGGATCGCGGCCTTCCTGCTCTATCGACG
>JANORH010000430.1:0-7332 GCA_031415215.1 Alphaproteobacteria bacterium
GCTTCAGGTGCAGTTGTAGCCATCACAGGTTTTCGTGATTTAGCCCGTTGTATCGCCGCGGGTAACTCCTCGGCGGAACATGCAGACTGAATGAGACCCCGCTCAAAGAAGGCATCGACTATCTCGGCTTGATGATCGTCATAGTGTTCGTCAAGGCTTTGTAGTCTTGGCATGGCGACGACACGACATCCTTGCCTAAGCGCTGATATCAATGAGCCGGTTCCCCCGTGGCAGATCACAAGGTCAGCGTGGACCAGGAGCGCCTTGATTTCATCAAAGGAAAGGGTCTCCACCACATCTGTACCGGCGGGCTTCGCGCCACCGACGCCGGTCTGGACGACGACACGCTCCGGAATGGCCCCGGCGCTTTTTGCCGCGCCAACAGCTTCAACCATCCGATCAACGGGCAGGGTGGCACCCACCGTCGCAAAGAAGAGCGCATCCTTGTCGGGCCGGGTGCCGTCGAGCAAGATCAACGGATCAAACACGTGGGCTCGAGGGTATCGATCTGCCAAGGCGGCCGACTGGACGACCATCTCGTGGGCCAAGGGTGAGGCGAGGCGGCCGAAGAGCGAAGGCTTGTCAAAACGCGCAAAGGACTCGATCACGAATACGCGCGCGCCCAGCAGGCGACCTATCAGCACGCAAAAGAACACGGCGCCCGCCCCGGTGCTTATGACGACGTCTGGTCGCTCGCGGAGCATGATCGTTAGGGAGCGAACAAGATTGCCGAGGGCCGACCAGATCATCTTGATCGGCGATCCAATCCGCGCCTGACCAGCAGCGTAATGGGGCACGAAGTGAGTGCGATGTTGTCCGGCTAGACTGCGACCCAGGGCGGTGTCCTCGGTGACAAAGAAGTAGTCATAGTCTGTCCATGCCGGCTCAAGATCGAGGATCTGCCGCACATGGCCGCCGCCGGAACCGGCGAGACACAACCTAAGGCGCTTGCGACCGTAACCCACCGGACCCGCAGCGTTCTCGGCTATTGAGCCCAAGGTGTTTGCTCCCGTGATTGTTCACGGGCTTACTGACATGGAGTTTCCAAACAAGTGGTGTAGCCAATCCTCCCGGCGTGTGGACTTGCCCTTGAGTAGCGGAACGGCGAGTATGAGGCCTGCGCGATGCGACGCGTAGGAACTCGTCCTGATGGCACGAAAATTGCTTATGTCACGACGAAATCTTGATCAAAGGGCAGGCGAAAAATGCGTTTCAACGGGAGTTTAGTCCTAGCGGTAGCGGCTTGCATCGCTCTGAGCGGGTGTGGGAAAAAAGATGAGCAGCCAAAGGGACAGGTCGTTGCGACCGTTGATGGCGAGGAGATCACCCTGACGGATCTGCGCAACGAACTGAATGGGTTCAATGCGCCGGACGCGAAAGTCCGACTTCAGGCTGAGCGTCAGGCCCTGGACGCCATCATCGTTCGCCGGATTCTCGCAAAGGCAGCCGACGATGCCGACGTCGCCAAGACCCCGGAGTACGCCCAGCAGGAAAAGCGTCTGAAGGAAACCCTGCTGGTGCAGACCTGGCAGGCCGGCATCGTCAAGGCCGTGCCGGCTCCAAGCGCAGAGGAGGTGGAGCAGTTCGTCGCAAGCCGACCTGACCTCTATGCCCAACGGAGGATCTTCGAAGTAGATCAGGTAAGGTTCGCCCCGCCGGCAGATCCGCGCTGGGCAGAAGCATTGAGGCCGCTCAAGACCCTTGAGGAGGTCACGGCTCTCCTTTCCGGTCGCAAGATCGAGTTCCGGCAGGACCGCGCGCGGATCGATGCCTTGTCCGTGGATCCCCGCGTGGTGGCCCAGATCGTGGCTTTACCGCCGGGCGAGGTATTTGTGGTCCCGAATAGCAACGTGCTGATCGCCAATCGGATTCGCGCCACTCAGATCGAGCCGGTGCCGGGCGATATCGCAACCCGGCATGCTACAGCTTACCTGAAGTCCCGCCGGACGCAGGAGACAGTGCAGCGGCAGTTCGGCTCCCTATTGGCTGCAGCGAAAAAGGACGTAGTTTACAGTAAAACCTACCAGCCCCTGGCTCCGCCCAAGGCAGCTGCAGCATTGGTGCCTAAGGCCGCCACGCCTGCGACCGCAGCGCAGCCGGCGGCGCAGTAGCTCGTGGCCCTGAGTTCGATCAAAGTGAAGCGCATCACGTTCCGAGTGCTGGCGACCGGTTTGTTCTGTGCCGGCGCCGGTGTCATTCTGACGTCGGGCGCTTCCGCTCAGACTATGCCAGGCGCGAATGCAAAGCGCTTCTCGGGCCAGATGATTGGTCGCGTTGTCTATGATTCCAATGTGTCGCGCGGAAATCAGACCGTCGCGACCGCCAGAACATTGCGCAAGGACGACATTCTCTACTCTCCCAGCGCAAAGATCGATCTGACGTTGCCGGTTGCTGGCCAACGAATGTTCCTAAGTGGAACGGTGGGGTACGAGTTCTATCAGTACAACAAGGTCCTTGAGCGGGAACGGATTGATGTTCTGGCCGGAGGTACGGGGCAGGTTGGTCCCTGTGGTGGGTTGGCGACGGCGAGTTTTGGCCGGCGACAGAGCGATCTTGCCGACCTGCTTCTCGTCGTTACCAAGAATGTTCAGGATCAGATCACCTTTGCGGCGCAGGGCAGCTGTTCTATCGCGCGCGGTCTATCAACCAACTTGGGCGTTCAGCAGGGGCAGACAAAGAACAGCGCGCCTGGATCTGGCGTTGTCAATTCCAAGGTGCGTTCGGTCAACGCGGGCGTTTCTTACCAGAATGCGACCTTGGGCGCTGTCGGCATCATCGGTAGCTATTCTAAGAATGACTACGATGACTCCCCGGTAGGTCCGTTGCTTGGTTCCACCGGCTTTCGATCCTACAGCGGCGGCCTGACTTACGGCAGGCCTATAGGCAACCGTCTGGAGGGCCAGATCTCGGCGCTCTACAGCGATACCCGGTCTTCGGGGCCCCGGGCTGAGGCGTTCAAAGGCCTGACGGGATCGGGAGCCTTGACTTACCGGGCAAGCTCGCGCGTTCAAGGTTCAATTTCCTACGGCAGAACGACTTCCTCCACGATCCAGCAGGGTTCCAGCTATTCGCTTGCCGAAAACGTTCAACTGGATGGTCGATATGCGCTGTCGTCTCGCCTCAAGGCCGGCGCGGGCGTAAGCTGGAGTCAGCGATCCTATAGGGCCGACTCTTCTGTCAGCCCGATAAACCGGATTACAAACGAGGAGGTGCAGGCCGTATTTGGCTCCCTCTCCATGCAGGTAGGTCGCGCCGCTTCACTGTCGGCCGATGTCCGGTACGAGGACAGGAACACAAATCTAACGATTTTTGACTATACGGCCTTTCGCGTCGGACTGACGGCAACACAATCGTTTTGAAATCTGCAATGGAGACCGCGGTGATCCGCAGAAACTGGTCGACAGCAATATTGGGACTATCGATTGGCCTGGCGCTTTCGCCGGTGGCTGCGCTGGCGCAGCCGGCCGCGACTCTTGGTGCGCAGGATAGCCTGCGATCGTCGGGAGACCGCGAGTACGTGCTGGGTGTTGGCGACTCGGTCGAAGTGGGATTGTTGGGGCGCACCGACTTCAGCGGGCGCAGCCGAGTTGGCAGCGACGGAAACATACTGCTGCCGTATCTGGGCACGGTACAGGCCCTTGGCCGTACACCTGCTCAACTCGCCGAAGATGTCCGGATCGGCCTCGAGAAGGGGGGCTTCTTCGCCCAACCGACGGTACGAGTCGATGTCGTGGCTGTTGCGAGTCGCTTTGTGACGGCATTGGGCGCGCTTGGGAGTCCGGGTCTTCTTCCCCTTGATCGCCAGTATCGTCTGTCCGAGATCGTTGCTCGGGCCGGAGGGCGGACGAGCGCCGGGGCCGACTACGTTGTCTTGACCCGCGAAAACGGCGACTCTCAACAGCACAAGATCGCGGATATTGCCACCGGTATCGGTGACAAGGATCCGCTCGTGAGGAACGGAGACAAGGTTTACATTCCGGCTGTCGAAAACGAAGTTTTCTACATATCTGGTCAGGTCAGGAATGCAGGAGCCTATCCGGCGTCTCAGAATTTGACGGTCAGAATGGCGCTTGCTCGCGGCGGCGGCCTTTCCGAAACGGGCAGTGAAAAGAAGGTCAAGATCAACCGGAAGGGCGTTGATATCAAGGGCGTTAAACTCGACGAAACGACGGTCGAACCAGGCGACGTCATCACGGTCGGAGAACGGCTGTTCTAGATTGAAGGCTGGAGATCGATTGTGAATATAGTTCAATTTCTCAGGGTATTCTGGGCTCGGCGTGCAATAGTTCTGATTACGCTGGTCGGCGCTCTACTTGGGTCGTACATAGTTGTGTTAATCGTCCAGCCGAGATACGAGGCTACCTCGCGCGTCCTGTTGAATATCATCCGGCCTGACACGGTCACTGGCGAGATCATGAGCGCCAGATCATCGGTAGCCTACTTCGACTCGCAGATTGAGTTCATCAAGGATTACCGCGTTACAGGGCGCGTCGTTGATGAGTTTGGCTGGCTGTCTGACCCTGGTCGAATTCGAGCCTACGCTAGCCGTCCGGCGTCTGATGGCCGCGATTTCCGGCGTTGGCTGGCTCAGGGCGTAGTGGATAGTTCATCCCCCGCCGTCTCCGGAATTGTTCTGGAAATTACCTATAGAGGACCCACGCCAGAGATTGCTCGCTTCGGAGCCGAGACCATGCGTCGGGTCTATCTTGAGGAAAGCCTGGCCCTGCGCCGCCGAGAGGCGGCCAAGAATGCTGAATGGTTCACCAAGCAGGCGGAAAGCGCCCGCGAGTTGGCCGAATCCGCGGAGATGACCAAAGCCGCTTTCGAAAAGGAAAGCGGAATCATCATGCAAGGCCGCGAGTCCGATCTGGACAGCGAGAGACTCACAGCGCTTGCAGGGCAGGCTTCGGTCGGTCCGATGATGTCGATGCCTTCCCAGGGGGCCAGTCAGTCCTCTTTGCAACTCGCACAGATTGACTCCCAACTGGCGGAAGCGTCGCAACGCCTGGGTCCAAATCATCCCGAAATGCAGGAACTCCGCACCCGGCGCACCCTGGTCGCCCGGGTCGTGGCGCAGGAGCAGGCGGCTTCCAACGCAGCGACAAGTGGCGCAACAGGAGCTGCTGTAATTGCGCGAGCTCTACAGGAACAGAAGGCCAGGGTTCTCGGGCAACGCGACAAGGTCGAGCGCTTGCGGCAATTGCAGTCTGAAGTCGATCTTCGGCGCGATCAGTATCGGACAGCAGCATCGCGCTCTGCCCAATATTCACTGGAATCCTCCATCGCAGACGTGGGGCTTACCCCGCTGGGTGTCGTAGTGACGCCTCAGAATCCTGCTTTCCCCAACAAACCGCTGATTCTCGGGGGTGCCGGTGCCATGGGTCTCGGACTTGGGCTCGCGCTCGCCCTGCTCCTGGAGCTGCTCAACAGGCGTGTGCGTGGGGTGGAGGACCTCGACCTATCCAGCGAAATTCGCTGCATCGGCGTGATCGAGCAGCCCCGCGAGAAGATACGGCTAAATTTCTTCTGGAGCATTCTTTACCTCTTCAGGCGTATTCTTGGCCTTGGTGAGCCACGGAATCTGAAGAGGGCTGCGGCATGAACCAGGCTACGCTGCTTCAAAAGAAAACAACCAAGTCTGTGGCACCCGCGACCATAGCCGCCTCGGCGACGCGCGTAGAGTATGAGTTCTCGAAATCACTGGTGACCATGTCGGATCCCCTCAGCGCGGCAGCCGAGTCCATGCGAGCGCTGCGTACACATATTTTGGCCCAGCACGTTCAAACGGGGCGCCGCGCGCTCTCGATATGTAGTCCGAGCGTTGGCGTGGGATGCAGCTTTGTCGCGGCCAATCTTGCTGTTTCGCTATCGCAGGTGGGCATAAAGACCCTCCTGGTCGACGCCGATCTCCGGACGCCGACCATAGACAAGCTGATCGTTCCGAGTAACCCCACCAGTGGGCTTTCGGGGTGTCTCGCAGACCCAGGAAGTTGGGTCGGTGACTACATTGACGGTGAAGTGCTGCCGAATCTTGCGATTCTCTACGCGGGCGCACCGTCGGCCAGCGCCCAGGAATTGCTGACGCGCGAGTGGTTTGAGGAAGTCATGAACCACTGCATGCGTGAGTACGAGGTCACCATCGTTGATACGCCTCCTGCGAACGCCTATTCCGATGCCCGTCGCGTGAGCAACATAGTCGGCTATAGCTTGATCGTGGCGCGTCGAAACGCCAGCTTGGTGGCGGATGTAAAGACTCTGGCGGCACAGTTGCTGGATGATCGCGTTGGCGTGGTCGGCACCATCATGAAGGCAAACTAGCCGATGGTGATGGAGACGGAAACGCGTCCAAGCTTGCTCAGCAATCCATGGGTCCTCAACCTCCCGCTCCTGGTCGGACTTGCACTGCTGGTCATTCCGACGTTCGCGACTCTGGGCAAGCAGGTCTGGTCACAGGAGTCGGGCGCGCACGGGCCTATCATTCTCGCAACGGGTGCTTGGCTGCTCTGGCGGGAGGTCGACTCTTTCAAAACGCACGGCCGACCCGGCGGTGCGTTGCTTCCCGCTGCAGCTATGTTGCTGTCCCTGCTGGTTTATGTTTTCGGGCGCGCATTTGATTTCATCAGTCTGGAGACGATTGCGGTTTACGGCGTTGGCCTAGCGATCCTCTATTCCTACTTTGGCTTCAAGGCCCTGCTTCGCAGCTGGTTTCCGCTTTTCTATCTAGGGTTTCTGGTTCCGCCACCCAATTGGCTGATGGACCAACTTACAGGTCCGTTGAAACAGTTCGTGTCGTTTATAGCGACCGCACCATTGCATGCCCTTGGCCTGCCTATATCCCGGGAAGGCGTTACCATTGAAGTTGGTAGCTACCAGCTGCTTGTTGAGGATGCGTGCTCTGGCATGAACTCCCTCATTGGGCTCTCGGCTATCAGTCTTCTGTACATATTCTTGCTGCGTGGATCGTCGGTTCGCTACTCGCTTCTGCTCACTATGTTTGTGATCCCGATCGCAGTGGCGGGAAATATTCTCCGGGTGATGATTCTGATCCTACTCACCTACTTCTTCGGCGATGAAATCGCGCAGGGGTTCCTGCACTTTGCCGCCGGCATTTTCCTGTTTGTGGTCGACCTGTTGTTGGTCTTCCTGGTGGATAGCATTCTCGTGCGGATTCTTCCCAAGTCTTGGCGGCCGGCATGATAGGCAGGCGTGAAGTGCTGATCGGGTCTGCGTGCGCCGCTGCGGCAGGCGCTGGCTACATGCTCAAACCCCGGCGCAATGTGGCGCTACTGGGGCAGGAAACCTTGGCCGCGATCATCCCGATGACGGTAGGTG
>JANORH010000431.1:0-8811 GCA_031415215.1 Alphaproteobacteria bacterium
AGATCGAGATCATGTTCGGACGCCTCAAGGACTGGCGGCGCATCCACACCCGCTACGACCGATGCGCCCACACCTTCATGTCCGCCATCGCTATCGCCGCCACCGTCATCTTCTGGCTGTGATCAATGAGTCCTGAGCCTAGGGCACGTCCATCGTCAACGGCTCAGCCGGTGTTGCGGAGCCCTGCGGCCACCCCGTTGATCGTGAGATGAATGCCGTCGAGTACCGACTAGGCCCGATCTCCCGCCCGCCTCCGGCGGATCAGTTCGATCTGCAGGTGGTTGAGTGGGTCGACGTAGGGCAGGCGAGAGCGGATCGCCGCGGCCAGGTCCGGGTTCTTTTCCAGCAACGCGCTCTGGCCGGTGACGGCCAGCAAGGTCTCGATGGTACCATCCCATTCCGATCGGATCTGACCGAACACCTGGACGGCCAAGGTTCGATCCTGAACCAGGCCGGCATAGCGGCCGGCGATCGCCATGTCGCCTTTGGCCAGCACCATCTCCATGTTTGCGATGGCCGACGAGAAGAACGGCCAGGCCTCGTACATCTCCCGCAGTTGGCTGAGCGACGCGCCTGATCGCTTTACGGCCGAACCAAAGCCAATACCAGCCCGGAAGCAGGGCGCGTGATTGCGACCAGGAGAAAACCCAGGGGATCGCCCGCAGGCCCTCGATGGTCCGCTTGGCCTAGCGCGACGCAGGCCGGCTGCCGATGTTGAGGTCCGCGATCTCGTTGATCGGCGTCGCCTCGAAGAAGTAGTCAGCAAACCCCGGGGTCTCATAGACCAGAGCGCGATATGCGCTCATGGCACCTTCCGCCAGGCTGTCCATAAGCTGACTGTAGGGTGCTGCCAGCTGGTGGCGCACCGGTTTGCGCAGCGAAGCCAACACGACGCCAGAGGCAAGCGTCTCAAGGTGGTGCTGTCAGTCTAACGGCAAGATGTCTCCAGAATTGGCCCTGCGGCCAGTATGGAATTGCCGATGAAGCCGATCTCATTCAAACGCCACCGGTTCCCAGCTGACGTGATCCGCTACGCTGTCTGGCTCTACTACCGGTTCACGCTGAGCTATCGAGACGTCGAGGAGCTGCTGGCTCAGCGCGGGGTCGAAGTCAGCTACGAGACGATCCGCTGCTGGACGCTGAAGTTCGGTCCGCAGATCGCGGCGAACCTGCGCCGGCACCGGTGTTCGCCAACCGGCCGGTGGCATCTGGACGAGGTGTACGTCCGGATCGGCGGACAGAAGATGTGGCTCTGGCGTGCGGTGGATGACAAGGGCGAAGTCCTCGATGTCCTGGTCCAGAAGCGGCGCAATAAACACGCCGCCTTGAAGCTCCTGAGGAAGTTGCTCAAACGCCAGGGGGTGCATCCCGAAACGATCACCACAGACAGGTTGGCGTCATACGGCGCCGCGGTCCGCGAGCTCGGTCTAAGGGCCGTTCATCGACCAGGCGGGATGCGGGAGAATAATCGGGCCGAGAACTCGCACCTGGTGATCCGGCGACGAGAACGAAAGCAGCAGAAGTTCAAGTCCCAGGGCTCAGCTCAAAGGTTTCTCGCCACCCACGCCCCGATCTACAACACCTTCAACCTGCAGCCCCATCTGATCTGCAGACCGACGCTTCGCCAGTTCCGGGCCCAGGCTCATCGGGCGTGGGCGGCGGCAACCGCGGCGGCATGATCGACTGGATGGGGTAGGGGCTTTTCAGGCTGATCGAGTTTACCTGACAGTCCCGTTTGGCGACGTCTCAGCACAACGTTGCGAGTCCAGAAAAATTGCGCTAACATACTGATAATATTGAGGAAAATAGGTGGCGGTGCGGGTGGGATTCGAACCCACGTTAGGCTTTCACCTAAACACGCTTTCCAAGCGTGCGCCTTCAACCACTCGGCCACCGCACCTAAAGCCGTACGGGAGGAGTGGGACCCCGTCGGAAGGCGGGCAATATAGTCAGGAAGGCCTTGGGGGCAAGCGGGCGTTTGCGGCGCGGTAAAGACGGGCCGGATCGAACAGTGATCGGGTCTGCGAGGGGCCAAGTCGAGCCTCGAGTTGGTCGGCGTCGGCGAGACTGTTTGCGAGACGGGCTGCAGCGTCGGGGTGGCCTGCACGGACCGCAGCCTGCAGGTCTGCCAGGGCGCCATCTGCTGCGCGCAGGCGTGCGCGCTGGGTGGCCAGTCCTGTGTAGCGTTCGTCGACCAGACCTAACTGCGCGCGTGCCCCCGCGATCATCAGGAGGGTGGTCGCGCGGTCGTCCTGTCTCAGCGCGATCCGGGCTGCCATCAGGGCGCGACGCGCACTGTGCAGTGTCGAGGCCAGCGTTACGCGGCTACGGGCGGTTTGCGGGCATACCTCGGGGTCCAGGGCCAGGACGTAGGCTGTGAGGCCGGCCAGAACGGCGGGCGAGGGTTCGGGGCCGTCGAACTCCTCGACGATCAGGCCATGGATGAAACCGGACAGATCTGCAGCGGGCACTTTCCGGTCGCCGCGCGAGACGGTCAGGTCGGGGATGGGGCGGGGATCATCCATAGCGTTGCCGCGATGGCTGGAGAACAACGAGGTGGTGACGTCAGCGGTGCCGGGGGGCCCCGACGCGCCGGGAAACTGGAAGTCCGGATTGCCCCGGCCGGCGCGATGACAACTCTCGCAGGTCAGGCGTGCCCGTGCAGCCTGTCCGCCCAGCAATGTCGGGGTACGGAAAGCTGCACGACCAACCTCAACCGCATGCGCGCGCCCCGGATCGTCGGGCAGCCGTAGACATTCCGTGGGCTCGGTCGCCACTGCAACCATAGGGTCTGCCTGCGGTGAGAGCCACAGCATCGCCCGGATCGGCGTCGCAACGTCGGCGGCAAGGGTCACCGACGCCGCGACGGCGAGCCCTAGCGCCCGGGCTCGCCGCCAGCGTCGATCCAACGGCGCAGCTCCTCGGCTTCAGCGCACCCGAAGGCGCAGACGCGCTCCAGCTTGGCCAACATCAGACGCGCGCCTTCGGTGTCGCCGCGCTCGACCTTCAGTTCGCCGAAATACTCGGTCGCTCCGCGATGGTCCGGCGCGATGGCCAATGCCTGGCGATAGTACTGCTCGGCCTTGTCGAACTGGCCCAGCTTGCGCCAGGTGTAGCCTTGGTAGGTCAGCACGTCCGGGTGCGGCCCGAAGGCCATGCGAGCCTCGTCCAACGACACCAGCGCCTCGCCATAGCGCTTCTCGTTGATCAGGCTGACGGCTGCGACATACGCGCTGTCGCCGGGTCCGGCGGCAAAGATCAGGGCATCGCTGTCGAGTGTCGCACTGGGTTGCGGCGCGCTGCCCGCGACGGCCTTTTCGACCTCGGCGGTCATGGTTTTCAGCATCGCCGGGTCGCAGCCAGCGCCGCAGTTGCCGGCCTTGGCCTTTAGCCAGTCGAGGTGTTCCTGGGCCTTGGGGTCTTTGAGGTTAGCCAGCGAAAGAGCAAGGCCACCCCGGCTGGGCAGGTCGTCCGGCGCGAGTTTCACCGCCCGCTCATAGGCCCGCCGGGCCGCTTTCCAGTTTTCCGACGCCGCCTGGGCGATGCCGAGCAGCCGCCAGCCGTCGATGTTCTTCGGTGCGGCGGTGGTGACGTTGCCGGCGGCGCGCGCGGCGGATTTGTAATCCTTGGCCTGCAGCGCCCTGACCGCCTTGGCGTATTCTTCCGCCGGGTTGTACTGGGGGGCGGAGGCCGAAGGCATATCAGCCCCGCCGCCGCCGCCGCCACCGGCGGCCATTGCGCCCGCTGTTGTCAAGCTGGCGAGCACGCTCGCCAGAAGCAGTGTCTTGAAGTCCCGCATGCTGCAAACCTCTCTGCTGGTCGTGGTGCCTGTATATTACGCTGAAATCCGGATTGGTTCAGCCAGACTTGGTCAGGTGCAAAATAAAGTTGGATCCCCTATCTTACGGGAGATCAGTCGCTCCGGAGGCGCACCATGTTTTTCAAAAGACCCCTCGACCTGCCGACCGCCTCGACCGCCTTGCCCGGCCGTCCCAATGCGATCCCCACGGCGCAGCGCCACTTTGTGAACGGCGAAGCGTTGAAAGGTCCCTACGCCGATGGTCTGGAGCACGCCTATTTCGCGATGGGCTGTTTCTGGGGAGTGGAGCGGATCCTGTGGCAGGTGCCCGGTGTTGTGGTGACCGCTGTGGGCTACCAGCAGGGGATCACCCCCAACCCCTCCTACGAGGAAGTCTGCTCGGGCCGGACCGGCCATACCGAATCTGTCCTGGTGGTTTATGATCCGAAAGTGGTGACGTTCGCCGGCCTCGTGAAAGCGTTCTGGGAGGGGCATGACCCGACCCAGGGCATGCGCCAGGGCAACGATGTCGGCACCCAGTATCGCTCTGGCGTCTATGTCACCAGCGACGATCAGGCTCGCGTCGCGCAAGCCTCGAAGGCAGCCTATCAAGTCGAATTGAGCAAGCGTGGCTTTGGCCAGATCACCAGCGAGATCGCACCAGCCGAGGCCTTCTATTTCGCCGAGGACTATCACCAGCAGTACCTGGCCAAAAACCCCAACGGCTACTGCGGGATCGGTGGCACAGGCGTGACCTGCCCGATCGGTGTCGGCGTCACGGCTTGACCCGTGACGAGGTCGCTCTGGCCGCCCACGCGCTACCGGCGGTCACCGCAGTCGTGCAGTGGGGTGGCTCTGACGTGTACAAGGTCGGTGGAAAGGTGTTCGCGGTCTGCGGACTGCCCGGTGGCCTGTCGTTCAAGGTCAGCCCGATCGGTTTTCTGGTCCTGACCGAGGACGGACCCGCACGCCAGGCACCCTATTTCGCCAAGGGCCACTGGGTGAACATCTCGCTGGATGAAGTCGACGCGGCGGACGTTGTCGGCTGGCTGGCCACCGCCCATAGTTTGATGGCCGCAAAGTTGACGAAGAAGGTGCGCGCCGAACTGGGACTGTAGCGGTCGTCGGCGTCAGTCCTCCAGGATCATGCTGTGCTTGCGCGTGTCGGGCAGCAGCAGGCTCGCCAGCAGCGAGACCGCCAGCCCCAGCGCCACATAGATGAAGAAGCCGCTCTCGACCCCGGCCCGCTTGAACGCCAGGGCGATGGGCTCGGCTGTACCGCCGAAAATCGCGGTGGCGATGCCGTAGGGCAGGGCAACGCCCAGGGCACGGACGTTGGTGGGGAAGAGCTCCGCCTTCACCACCGCGCTCACCGAATTGTAGCCCGACAACAGGAAGACCAGGGACGAGACCAGCGCGAATGCCACCCAGGGATTGTTGGTGGCAGCGATCGTCGACAGGGCGGGAAAAGTGGCCAATGCGCCGCCGCCGAAAGCCACATAGAGCGTCGCCTTGCGGCCTAGATGATCGCTGATCCAGCCGAACAACGGCAGAGAGAACAGGTAGACTACCAGCGCTCCGGCCGTGATCGCGGTGGCCGTCGGCGCGGTGAACCCTGAGGTGCCGGTCAGGAATTTCGGCATGTAGGTGGTGAAGGCGTAGAACGCCAGCGACCCGCCTGCGGTCAGCATGATGATGGTCGCGGTCTGCTTCGGGTATCGGGTGAACAGCAGCATGGTCCCGGCCCGCGCGACGCCGGCGGCCTTGGCGTTCTCGTAAGACTGGCTCTCGTCCATCCGGCTGCGGATCCAGAACACCACCACCGCCATGGCCGCGCCGATGAAGAACGGAATGCGCCAGCCCCAGGCTTCCAGATCCGGCTTGTCCATCGTGGTCTGCAACAGGGCCAGCAGGCCCAGCGCCAGAAGCTGGCCCATTACCATGGTGATGAACTGGAAACTGGACCAGAAACCGCGCCGTTTGCGCCCGGCCATCTCCGAAAGGTAGGTGGCGCTGGCGCCATACTCTCCGCCCACCGACAGGCCCTGCAGAATGCGGGCGATCACCAGCAGGATAGGGGCGGCGACGCCGATGGTCTCATAGCTGGGCAGTACCGCGATGATCAGGGAGCCGCCGCACATCAAGGTAACGGCCGCCGTGAGCGCGGTCTTGCGGCCCGCGTGATCGGCGTAGACGCCCATCAGCCAGGCCCCGAGCGGGCGGGCGAAGAACCCGACGGCGAACACCGCCATGGTCTTGAGCAGTCCCGCCAGGTCGTCGCCGCCGGGAAAGAAATGCTGCGAGAAATAGACTGCGAAGGCCGAATAGACGAACCAGTCGTACCACTCCACCAGATTGCCTGAGGATCCACCCAGGATCGCGCGGAGTCGCTGGCCGGAGGTAAGTCCGGGCTGCATCGCAGCAGCTGGAATCTGCGCGTCAGCGCCTGTTTCAGTGGCGGTCATGTCATCCCCGGAAGCCGTCTTGACCGATGCTATGATGTTCGACGGCCCAGCGCCATGGCCCGGCGACCCGTGGCGTCAGTCGGCGGCGTCGGCCGTATGCAGGGCTTCGTCTCGGCTGGTCACCTGCAACGCATACATCAGCCCGATCCATCCGCCCTTGATCCGCGACAGCGCCGACAGGGTTATCACCGTCAGCACACCCAGGATAATCGGCAGCGAATACCGGGGATCGCTCTGCCAGATGATCGGGAAGATCAGCAGCGGCGCAATGATCAGGTGGCCGATCAGAATGATCGTCAGATAGGCTGGTCCGTCATCGGCAGGGTACAGCGCCAGGTCATGATCGCACCGCGTGCAATGCGGCTGGACCTTCAGGTAGCGATCGAACAGCTGCCCCTCACCACAGGCAGGGCACTTGTGCGACAGGCCCCGTCCGACGGAACGGCGCAGTGGATAAATGATCTCGGCCATCCCACTCATATGCGCCTTTGCCGCCGGGATCGTAAGGGCGGCGCGGCTATTTCTTCGCGGCCTTGCTGACGGCCTTGCCGGCTGACTCCGCGTCGCGACCAACGCCGGAAATGGTGTTGCAGGACGCGACCAGCATGGCGGTTGCGGCGATGGACAGGATGATCAGCTTGCGCATGCAGGGTACCTTGTCTGGATGTGGTCTTGGTCAATTCGAGACGTCTATCGTCACCCATCGGCGTCGATACGACAAGGGTGGGTCACCCTCATGCCGACGCGACTTTTCCGGGATCTCAAACCGGATTGCGCTCACCACCCGCAACGTCCTCCGCTCTGGCTCCGGGTTCCGCACTTGATTTCCGCGATGCCCGTTGGAACTCGTCCGCTCCGACGCCGTTTTGAGGCTCTGAACCCATCGGAGACCCACAATGACCACATCCCCCAAACCCGACGCCGTCGCCTTGTTGAAGGCTGATCATCGCAAGGTCGAGGACCTTTTCGCCAAATTCGAAGCCGCCAAGGGCGCTGGCAGGAAGCAGGCTCTGGCCGAGGAAATCTGCCTGGAGCTGACCGTTCATACGCGGATTGAAGAGGACATCTTCTACCCGGCCTGCGAGGGCGAGGTGGAAGAAGACCTGCTGAAGGAAGCCTATGTCGAGCACGACGCCGCCAAGCTGTTGATCACCGAGATCGAGGCAGGCGGGCCGAACGACGACTTCTATGATGCCAAGGTCAAGGTGTTGTCCGAAATGATCGAGCACCACGTCAAGGAGGAGGAGCAACGGGTCGAGGGCATGTTCGCCCAGGCCCGCAAGGCCGGCCTCGACATGGACGACCTCGGCGAGCGGATGGCGGTCGAAAAAGCCAAGCTGACTGCGGCCTACAGAGCCAATGGACTGTCACCCCCGAAAACGACGACAATGCGCGCGGTCGGCGTGTGAAGCGCCGGTCATCCAATCCCTGGATGTCGATCGGGTTCGACGCCTGGCGGCTGGGCTTCGAGGCCGCGACGGTGATGGGCTTACGCACCCTGGCCATCGCCCGGGGCGGACCTGCGGGTGAGGCAGAGGCCCGGCGCATGTTGGCAGAAAAGGTCGACGCGGGTCTGGCCTTGAGCGGCTTGGCCATGACGGGTCGTCTGGGCCTGACGCCCGCCAGCACCTCGGCGCGCACCCTTGCCCACCTCCAGCGCAAGGTCAGCGCCAACCGGCGTCGGCTGACCAACGGCTAGGTGTTGCGGCTATTCGTTCCGCGACACGATGCTGCTGGCCTCTGGGGGTTTGCCGAAATGCCTCGTCAAAACTTGACGACGACGTCATTAGTGTATATACATAAATCGTGAGCGTCAGCTACGATCCGGCGAAAGACCGCACCAATATACGCAAACACGGCATTTCGCTGGATCGCGTGGCCGATTTCGATTTCGAGACGGCGCTTATCGATGTCGATGATAGATTTGAATATGGCGAGGAGCGAATGATAGCTCTTGGCTTCATTGAAGACGCTCTGTTCGTAGCGGTGTTTGTTGAGACCGAAGCGGGCGTTCGTGCCATCAGCCTTCGCCGCGCTCAGACCCGAGAGAGGAAGCGTTATGTCGAAGCGCCCTGAGCCCCATTCTGATGCCCTCGACGGCGACGTCCCAGAGCTGGGCGATGCCTTCTTCGCGCGGGCCAAACGTGGGTCAGACGCCCTTAGTCCCGGGCTGCTGGAAAAACTACGGCGCACGCCCGGTCGACCAAAGCTGGATCAGCCCAAGACCGCCGTAAGCCTGCGCCTTGATGCCGATGTGGTGCTTCATCTCCGGGCCAAGGGCCGAGGGTGGCAGACCTTGGTGAATGAGCGGCTTGCTGAACTGATCAGTGTCGGGAAATTGTAGGGTGGGTGCAGGCGGAGTTCTGCCCGTGGTCTCCCGAAGTCGTGAGGCCGCTCGCCTGTGACACTGGCGTTAAGCTATGCTCGAGTTCTTGTCTGGGGACGTCGTCCCTACACGGCCTACAAGCGCAGGCGCGGTACATTGCGACCTCCAATCAAACGGAGGCTTGCTGGGCTCTACAGACCTTGGGGCAAACGGGGATCTAC
>JANORH010000432.1:0-1508 GCA_031415215.1 Alphaproteobacteria bacterium
CAGGTTCGACATCTCCACCTCTCCCAAGCCGTCCACCGCCGCCTGCCTCAGCTCCAACGGCTGGGCCGGACGCAGCGCTTCCACCAATGCCGAAACCAGGACGCCCTTGCTCTCCGAAGAATCCCCCTTCATCTGCAAATCAAAGTCGGCCCGGGTCCCACCGGTCAGCGGCACATTTCCGCTCTCCGCCATCTGGCCATCCATCACCGCCCAAACGCGGACCGGTCCGCTGGCGCGGCGGACGAATAGCTGGACGACGCCCCCGGAATCCGTGCGGCCCGTCTGAAGGACGCGCCCATTCACGGTCACGAAGATCAGAGCCTTGGCGACGGGCGAACCGCCCTCCGCGCGGCGCACGGTGCCGGCAATGAGTGCCAGCGAGGTGGCGTCCTCCGGCCTGGGTCCGGGGTCCGTCGTGACGACGGCGTTACCCGCCAGCCGGCCATCGCGTCCGGCCGGACTCCGATCCCGCGCGGTGCCGTCATCGAAATTCCAAAGCCCCACCAAACCCGGCTCCCCGCCTGTCAGCGCGCGAAACATGGCTTCGCGAATATCCGACCCGGAGCGTTCGGTGCCCCAGACCCGGACGTCATCGATCTCGCCCTGAAAATAAACGGGCCGGCTTCGGGAGTTGCTGGAGCGACCGATGAAATTGTCGTTTGTGCCAATCCCCGAAAGACTGCCGGCGTAAGCGTTGGTTCCTACCAGCATGCCGTTGCAGTAGAGGCGGACGCCGCCGCGGCCCATCACCACCGCCAGATGAGTCCATTGATTAGCCTCCAGCAAACCCGGAACAACGATGCGGTGCCTTGCCCGGCTGGCGTCGGTGATCAGAAACTTCAAGGCCGGATCGGTCCCTTCGTTCCCCAGATACATCTCGCGCTGGTAGCCCCCGAAATCGAGGAAGTGCGCGCCCTCCTTCAGCCGCCAGATTTTCACCCACGCCTCGACCGTGGCCTGGGTCAGATTCGCAAAGAGATTGGCCGGCAACTGAACATGGCTGTTGACGCCATCCAGGGTCATCACCTGGTTGGGCGGAGGCGCGGGCTGCGAGTGGAGCGGGGAGGGTTCAGCGAGGAGGAAAGCTCCAAGCACCAAGATCCAAGCTCCACAGAACCACCAGGATCCAAACACCAACTCTCGCGTCAGAGCGTTCTCCAAGCTGGAGTCGCGCTGGAGGCTTGGTGTTTGGTGTTTCTCTGGTGCTTGGTGCTTGGTGCCTGGGACTTCGTCATTCATGCGGTCATTTCTTCAGCAGCTTTTCCATCTTCTCCAACAAGCGTGGCAGTTCTACGGGCTTGGTGTCGTAGTCGTCGCAGCCGGCTTCCTTCGCCTTCTGCTCGTCGCCCTGCATGGCGTGGGCGGTGAGGGCGATGACGGGAATGTGCCTCGTCCGCTCGTCGGCACGGATGCGACGGGTGGCTTCCCAGCCGTCAATGACGGGCAGGCTCATGTCCATGAGGATCAAAGCGGGCGCCTCGGAGACGGCCATCTCCACGGCTTGCTGG
>JANORH010000433.1:0-1666 GCA_031415215.1 Alphaproteobacteria bacterium
GTGGCACCCACCGCCTGGCAGATCGCCAGCAGGTGGTCGGAGCGCTCACCGGGTGCGGCCAGCGTGGAGGCCAGCACAAATTCCGTCGTCAGCTCCAGCCTACCGGCGGCCGTGATGATCAGATTGCTGTTGAGGTCCGCGAGCCGTGGGGTTGGCCTGCCGAGCTGGTCTTCGAGGAAGTACATCGCCTCGGCGAAGAAGGGCCGCCTGGCGTAGGCGTGACGGATCGCGTTCAGGTGCTTGTCCCGCCAGCGTTCGGTCTCGGCGGTCTCGATGGTCGAGATCGCGGCGTCGCGGTCAGCCTTCTGCACGGGAACGCTGAGCATCACCTCGCCGCCGACGCCCCAGATGCGGTTGCGCTGCTGCCAGGATCGGCGTGCGAACTGCACATCGTCCAGAAAGACGAACACGTCGGCCTGGGCGATCAGGTGAAAATAGCCGAGATAGGGCAGGTAGGTCGGCTGCATGATCGCTGCCGTCCGGGTCATGCGGCGACGGCCTTTGCCTCGCTCCCGAGGGCGGCGGCCAGGGCGGTGTTCACTTCAGCGAACTTCTCGGTCTTGGCGTATGGCTCCCACGCTCCAGGCACAAAGGCAGGGCCCATGCGGGCGAACAGTGCGGCGCGCAAGTCGGCCAGCCCGTGCATGGCGGCCACGGAGTGGTAGATCCAGCGCGGTTTGATGGCTGTTGCGATCTGGTCGCCCAGCGTCAATTTGCCGTCGAAGCCCTGCAAGAGGCCGTGGATTTCGTGGCGTAAATCCGCCGCCGACGCTTCAGCGACACACTCTGCCGTCAGCAGCGTCTGGCCCGCGCTCTCGTAGACATAGACCCGGAAGCAGGCCCCCTTCGCGGTAAAATTCTGGACATAGAAAGGGCGCGGGCCGCTCCAGCTGGCGGCGAACACATAGGTCGCAAAGCTCTTGGGAAGCAGCTTTGGTGTTGCAAGTCCGGCCGCCTTGAACAGCGGGGTCGGGTTTGCGGCCCAGACCAGCACCTCGCCTGCCGCGTGTTCGGCCAGCGCCTGACGCGGTGAGACCAGGCTTTCGTCGTGGATCGTCACCCCGATGGCTTCCAGCGCCAGCCGGCATCGCTTGAGCAGGGCCGGAAAGCCGCCCGTGGGCAGGCTGGCGGTCAGGTTTTGAGTGCGGCCCCAAAGCGCCCGGGGAATGGCATAGAGCTCGTCGGCCAACGGATCGTGCCGCTTGATCTCTGCCAGATCGGCCAGATTGGACCCGACCGGGAACACCCGGTTGATCGCCAGCGGAATGGCGGCGCTCTCGTGGACGTCCTTCAGGTCGTGACCGAGGTGCCAGCGCGCGTATTGAACCAGGGGGGTGCGCAGTTCCGGTGGATAGGCCGCCAACCGGTCCGCCAGGCTTGATCCGGTCGGTCGCGACAGTCCGATGCCCTGGCAGGCCAGGGCCGGACCGCCGAAGTCCTCGATGTAGCGCGGGTCACCATCGACCGTTGGACTGACCGACCCGAAACGGTTCTCGAAGTCCTGAAAGGTCGGTCCGTAACTCTCAAGCAATCCCCGGATCGGGTCGCCCTGAGGGCCGAAATAGATGCAGCCCTCGCGCAGCTCCAGACCGCCACGCTCGTCGGGCAGGGCGACGCCGCCCAGTCGGTCAAAGCGCTCGTAAAGCTGGATGTCGCGGACGCCCAG
>JANORH010000434.1:0-3590 GCA_031415215.1 Alphaproteobacteria bacterium
CCGATCGCATCGGTCTCAACCAGTGGTGGCCTGACCCAGGGTGCAACCAACTTCGAGAACATACCCAAGGCGATTTCACAGGGCCTCGAGCTCGAATTGACCTGGCAGCCGATCAATAACCTACAGATTCTGTTCAGCTACTCCTACCTCGACACCGAGATCCGCGGCGGGGAGGCCATCGACATTGTCGATCCAACCGCAGTTGATCGCAGAGCCAAGCCTGTCCGCACTGTGGCCCAATGTGTGGCTGCGGCGACGACCGCCAACTTCTGCCCGGCAGATATCTATACCGTCGGTCTGGTCAATGGCGGCTTCACCCGGTCACAATCGCTGAAGGGCAATGACCTGCCCAACGCTCCAAACAACAAGCTGGCACTCAACGTCAACTACACTTGGGAAACCGACTTCGGGAACATCAATGGCTCGGCCAGTTATATCTGGAGAGACAATCAGTACGGCACCCTGTTCTCGCGGTCTTACAATCAGTCGCCGACCTGGGATCAGGTCGACGCCCGCGTGACGTGGGATGCGCCAAACAGCAAAACCCGCGTAATCGCCTATGTGAAGAACCTGTTTGACACCATCGGCTATGACGCCGGGCCGACTGGCACCCGTTACGCTGGCACGACCAACGACGCGGCCGGCGTCGGCACGAATGTCATCCAGGGGGTCTTCCAGAACTTCTCGGTGACCCCGCCCCGTACTTACGGCATCGAGGTGCAGTACAAATTCTAGGATAGCTCACCTGAAATAAGGGGCGTTCCACCGCACGGTGGGACGCCCTTTTTCATGCCGTCGCGGCGGTGACCTGATCGATCCGGGCAGACCACGCCACATCCATATCCGGCTCCCAGTCCGCTCCAGCCAGCTCTCGACAGACATCCCGCACGATCCAGAAAAAGCGGTCAAACACCGCATTTTCAGTGCCAAACCCATCGTGGTTGACCCGCTCGGCGCGGACCAGATTGTCTTGGTAGCCACCGCCCGGGTTCATCAGGCAGTCAAATACCATGGTCAGCATCTCGGCGCGGATGGCCCCACTGACATCACGAATGAACCGCCCTTCGGTTTCCGGAAACTCGGCGAACAATCGCGCATAGATCATCGGTGCGGGGTCCCCTGCCCGCTCCACGACCGCGTCCAGTGATCGGGCAATCTTCTCTATTCCACCGTTGGTCATCTGATCGCTTCGTCCACAAGTGTTCTCCCGCCTATAGTCGGCTGACGACCACGGGGGAGCAAGCCACATGGCCTTTCAGGAAATCATCTACGCCGTCGACGCGGGGGTGGGTGTGATAACGCTCAATCGCCCGGCCTACCGCAATGCCCAGGGCTACCGGATGCTGGACGAGATCGACGCCGCGTTCGATCTGGCGCTCACGGACAAGGCCGTGCGTGTGGTTCTGGTGCGCGGCGCAAGCGGCGTGTTCTCTACCGGCCACGATCTGGGCACGCCTGAGGCGATCGATTACCGCCGCAGCCTGGGGGCCAAGCCGGGCATCGAAACCTACGACCAGTTCAAGAAGTACAATCTCGACCTGCTGCTGAAGTGGCGCAACTTCCCCAAGCCCACCATCGCCATGGTCGAGGGCTACTGCATCTATGCCGGCTGGATGCTGGCCTCCGCCATGGACGTGGTGTTCGCCGGCGAGGACGCCGAGTTCCTGGCCGGGTTCGTCGAGTACATGTCCATCCCCTGGGACATCGGCATCCGCCGCGCCAAGGAACTGTGTTTCGAGAGCCGGTTCATCAGCGCCGACGAGGCCGCCCGCTACGGCTTCGTCAATCGCGTGCTGCCCAACGCGGACCTGGAGCGGGAAACCTTGGCCTGGGCCAAACGCGTCGCCGAAAACAGCCCGGAGGCTCTGCGCATGGCCAAGATCCAGATGAACAAGGCCCAGGACGCGCAAGGCTTCACCCAGGCGCTGGAAGACAGCCTCGGCGACTATCTGACGATGATGTGGATGCCCGGCACCGAAATGCAGGCTCCGGGCACGCGCCGGTTGCATACCGTCGACCTGGCGGTAAAGGGACGTCGCGGCGATCGCTTCGGACTGACGCCAGCCACAACAACCACGGGAGGCTGAACCATGGCCGTCACATTCCGGGCGCTGCGCCTGCACAAGAGCGATGGCGCACCCGAGGTCCGGTTCGAGGACCTGACCCTGACCGATCTGATGGACGGCGACGTCGTGGTCCGCGTCGAGTACTCGACCGTGAACTACAAAGACGGGCTGGCGGTCACCGGCAAGTCGCCGATCATTCGCACCTGGCCCCTGACGCCGGGTATCGATTTTGCCGGGGTTGTCGAAACCTCGTCTCACGCTGAGTTCAAGGCCGGAGACCGCGTGGTACTCAATGGCTGGGGCGTGGGCGAAGGCCACCATGGCGGCTATGCCCAGCTGGCTCGGGTCAAGGGTGACTGGCTGGTCAAACTGCCGGACGCGATTTCCAACACCCACGCCATGGCCATTGGCACCGCCGGCTACACCGCCATGCTCAGCGTTCTGGGCCTGGAGCGTCAAGGCGTGACGCCTGACAAGGGCGAGATCATCGTCACCGGCGCGGCGGGTGGCGTGGGCAGCGTCGCCATCGCCTTGCTGGCCCGGCTTGGCTACACCGTCGTCGCCTCCTCGCGACGCAAGGATAGCGAGGGCGACTACCTCCGCGCTCTGGGTGCCGCAGATGTAGTGGACGCCGCCGATTTTTCTTCGCCGGGTCGTCCAATCGCCAAGGAGCGCTGGGCTGGTGCCGTGGATTCCGTCGGCAGCCACACCCTGGCCAATGTGCTGGCCCAGACCCGCTACGGCGGCACGGTCACGGCCTGCGGCCTTGCTCAGGGTCTCGACCTGCCGGGGTCGGTGGCCCCGTTTATCCTGCGCGGTGTCATCCTGGCAGGGATCGACAGCGTCATGCGGCCGAAGCCGGACCGTGTGGAAGCCTGGAACCGGTTGGCCCGTGACCTGGACCTCGGAAAACTGGACGCCATGACCACGACGGCCACGCTCACGGATGTTCCGCGCCTCGCCGCCGAGATCATAGAGGGCAAGATCAGGGGCCGCGTGGTGGTGGATGTGAACGCCTAAAGCGCGTCCGCAATCGCGGCGACCAGCCCCGCATCCTGCGGCTCGGTGCGTGGTCCAAACGCCTGCAACGCCGCACCATCCTTGCCGATCAGGATCTTGTGGAAGTTCCACACCGGCACCGCCGGTTCGCCCAGCGCCGTCTCGGCCCACTTGTAGAACGGGTGCGCGTCGTCGCCCTTCACATCCACTTTTGACGTCATCGGGAAATCGATCCCGAAGGTGGTGCTGCAGAAGGTCTGGATCTCGGCGTCCGTGCCCGGTTCCTGCCCCATAAACTGGTTGCACGGCACACCCAGCACGACCAGGCCCTGATCCTTGTATTCGGAATAGAGCTTCTCAAGGCCATCGTACTGCGGAGTCAGACCGCATTTCGACGCCGTGTTCACCACCAGCACCACCTTGTCCTTGAAGGTGGTCATCGGCAACGGCTGGCCGTCAATGGACTGGAAGGCGTAGTCGTGGGCGCTGGACATGGCGAAGGTCTCCGGAAGCTTTCGCCCAAGG
>JANORH010000435.1:0-9203 GCA_031415215.1 Alphaproteobacteria bacterium
TGGCCGAGGTGATGCCGAGCTGGCTGTCCGGGGCTTTTGCCGCCTTCATGGCGGCGGCGGTGCTGACCAGCTACACCTCGGTGCTGAACTCGTCGGTGACGCTCTATGTGTGCGATCTGCATGAAAGCTTCATCGCCCCGAAGCCCGATGTGAAGCGGCTGAACACCGTCATTTCGCTGACCTTCATGGCGTTGTCGGTGATGCTGGTGCCGGTCTATTCGGGCGCGGCCTCGATCATAAATCTGGTGCAGCAACTGAACGGGCTGTTGTCGATGCCCATCCTTTCAGCCTTCATCCTGGGTCTGGCGTTCCGCAACGTGGATGCCCGCGCCGCTATGACGGCGGTGGTGTTCGGCGTGTGCCTCTATGCGGTGTTCACGTTCGTCTGGACCCCGATCCACTACATCCATCTGATGCTGGTGACCCTGATTGCCTGCCTGGGCGTCGGATTGGCGATCAATCGCTGGCTGTTCGGGCGTCATGCGTCCCTGGCCATCCCGTTCGGCAGCGACATCCCGAAGCCCGGAGTTGCATCCTAGATGACGGCGTTTCATCGGCTGGATGGTGGCGGCGACACCTTGCTGGTCAGCCTTCAGGAGGGTCGTCCGCACATCGCCTATTGGGGGCCGCAGCTGGTGCAGGGTGCCGAGGGCGGTCTGGATGTCCGGCTGCTGGATCGCGCGGTTCCCCATGGCATGCTGGATGGAGGCGTTGCGTTTGATCTGTTGCCCCAGAGTGGATGGGGTTTTACCGGTGCCGGCGCCTTCCAGAGCCATCGCCCGGATGGCCGGTTCATAACCCAGCTTGTCTTTGAAAGTTGCCGCAGGTCAGCGGACGGTATCGATCTGGTGCTGGCCGACACCCTGGCCCAGGTCGAGGTGACCATCAGCCTGGGGCTGGATGCTGCGACCGGCGTCGCGGCCTTCTGCACCCGCGTCCGGAACCTGGCTTTGGAACCCCTTCATCTGGACTGGGTCAGCCCAGTCGCGCTGGGAGCGCCTGACGGCGAGGTGCTGGCGTTCAGCGGGCGCTGGGCGCGGGAGTTTGATGCCGAACGGTTTCGCCCCGGCGCGGGTATCTGGGCGTCGGATTCGCGGACCGGGCGCACTTCGCATCACGCGCCGCCGTTCCTGGTGGTCGGCGAGACGGGGTTCAGCGAGCATCATGGTCAGGTGCTGGGCCTGCATCTGGCGTGGAGCGGCGATCATCGGTTGTTCGTCGAGCGGCTGCGGGACGGGCGGTTGCAGGTGCAGGCAGGCGAGTTGTTCTGGCCAGGCGAGATCGTGCTGGCCGCCGGTGAAACCTACCAGGCGCCGGTGCTTTATGCAGCCCGGTCCGACGCCGGTCTGAACGGGCTGAGCGACCGACTGCATGGATTTGTCCGGGACCGGATTATGGGTGGGCGTTTGCGGACCAGGCCCCGCCCGGTGCATTTCAACACCTGGGAAGCGGTCTATTTCCGGCACGAGCTGGAAGAACTGAAAGCTCTCGCCGACGCTGTAGCGGGCGTAGGTGCCGAGCGGTTCGTGCTGGACGATGGATGGTTCCGGGGGCGGAACGATGACACCGCCGCCCTGGGGGACTGGACGCCTGATCCGGTGAAGTATCCCGACGGTCTGGGACCGCTGGTGGATCATGTCACGGGTCTTGGCCTGGAATTCGGGCTGTGGGTCGAGCCGGAAATGGCCAATGCCAATTCCGACCTGTTGCGGGCGCATCCTGACTGGATTCTGGGCGAGGCGGGACGGGTGCAGCCATTGGGACGTGGCCAGTATGTGCTGGATCTGACGCGTCCGGAGGTGTCCGACGCCATCTTTGCACAGATCGATACCCTGCTGGCGGGCAACGCCATCGGCTACCTGAAGTGGGACATGAACCGTGACCTGACCCACCCGGCCAGTGGCGGGCGGCCTGCCAGTCATGCCCAGACGCTGGCCGTGTATGCGCTGATCGACCGGCTCCGCGCCGCCCATCCCACCGTCGAGATCGAGAGCTGCGCATCCGGAGGTGGCCGCGCGGACTATGAAATCCTGAAGCGCACCGACCGGATCTGGACCTCAGACTGTAATGATCCGATCGAGCGCCAGTCGATCCAGCGGGTGTTCTCGATCTTTTTCCCGCCAGAGGTCATGGGCGCGCACGTAGGGCCGGCGGACAGCCATACGACCGCGAGGATCACCAGCCTGGAACTCCGGGCCATGACGGCGCTGTTCGGGCACATGGGCATCGAGGCCGATGTGCGTGCCTTTGGTGCTGGTGATCTGCAGGCGCTGACGGCGGCCATTGGGCTTCACAAGCAGATGCGCGGCTTGCTGCACGGCGGCCGGCTGGTACGACAGGAGACCGTCGATCCAGGGACCACTGCCTTTGCGGTCATAGACGGATCCGAGGCTCTGGTCAGCGTGGCGCAGGTCGAGACGCCAAAGTCCGGGGCTGCGGCGCACCTGCGCGTGACCGGTCTGGACCCGCTGACGCTGTACGATGTGCGCATGATCAACCTGCCCAAGCGACCGCGCGCCGCCATGAAGCAGATCCCCGCGCTGGCAAGGGGCGAAACGCTGCAGGCCAGCGGCCTGTGGATCGCACAATGCGGACTGCCCATGCCAATCCTGCGCGCTGGCGAGATCGCTGTCCTTCACCTGACCCGGAGCGCGGGATGAAACTCGGCGTATGCTATTATCCCGAACAGTGGCCGCAGGAGATGTGGGCCGACGATGCGCGCCGCATGGCGGAACTCGGCATCGCCTGGGTGCGGATCGGGGAGTTCGCCTGGAGCCGGATCGAGCCTGAACCGGGACGCTTCGACTGGGCCTGGCTGGACCGGGCGGTCGAGACGTTGGCGGCAGCGGGCCTGCGGATCATTCTGTGCACCCCGACGGCGACGGCGCCGAAGTGGCTGGTCGACAGACATCCGGACATGCTGGCCGTGGATGCCCATGGCCGACCGCGCGGCTTCGGCTCGCGTCGCCACTACTGCTTCTCCAGTCAGGCCTATCGCGGCGAGTGTGCGCGGATCACCGAGGCTGTAGCGGCTCGCTACGGCAGTCACGCGGCGGTCAGGGCCTGGCAGACCGACAACGAGTTCGGATGTCACGATACGACGATCAGCTACTCAGCGAACGCCGCGCAGGCCTTCCGGATCTGGCTGGCCCAACGGTATCAGTCTGTGGACGCACTGAACCGGGCCTGGGGCGCGGTCTTCTGGTCGCAGGAATATCGGGATTTCGATGAGGTCGAGCCGCCGAACCTGACAGTCACCGAGGCCAACCCCAGCCACCGCCTGGACTACAACCGTTTCGCCTCAGACGAAGTGGTCAGCTTCAACCGGCTGCAGGTGGAGATCATCCGCCGCCACGCACCGGGGCGCGATGTCACCCACAACTTCATGGGCTTTTACACTGAGTTCGACCACTTTTCCGTCGGGCGTGATCTGGACTTGGCCACGTGGGATTCCTACCCGCTGGGGTTCCTCGAACAGTTCTGGTTTCCGGAGGACGAGAAGCTTCGCTACCTGCGGCAGGGCCATCCAGACATCTCGGCGTTCCATCACGACCTCTATCGCGGGGTCGGGCGCGGGCGCTGGGGGGTGATGGAGCAACAGCCGGGACCGGTGAACTGGGCGCGCTACAATCCGGCGCCTTTACCCGGCATGGTGCGGTCCTGGACCTGGGAGGCGTTTGCCCACGGGGCCGAGCTGGTCTCCTATTTCCGCTGGCGACAGGCACCCGTTGCCCAGGAACAGATGCACGCCGGCCTGAACCGTCCGGACAATGTGCTGGATCAGGGTGGCCATGAGGCGGCGGCCGTGGCGAGGGAGTTGGGGACGGTTGGTCCGCTGGCGACGGGCGGTCAGGCGCGGGTGGCGCTGATCTTCAGCTACGAGGCCGACTGGCAGTTCGGCATCCAGCCGCATGCCAGAGGGTTCCGGTGGCTGCGACTGGCGTTCGAGATGTATTCGGGGCTGCGGCGGCTGGGGCTGGACGTCGATATCGTGGCGCCGGACGCGGATTTTTCGGGCTACGCGTTGGTGGTGGCGCCGTCACTGCCGATCCTTGAAGCGGGTACGCTTGCGGCGCTGACGGCGTCGGGTGCGGTTGTGCTGTGCGGTCCCCGGACGGGCTCGCGGACGCGGGACGGGCACATCCCGGCGAACCTCCCACCCGGTCCGCTTCAGGATCACATGGCGGTCAAAGTCGCACGGGTTGAAAGCCTCCGCCCGGGGGCGGGTCCCGGCGTTGATCTGGAAGGCAAGCGGATGGCCGGGGGGCTCTGGCGCGAGATGCTGGAAACCAGCCTGACCCCACTGGCGACGTTTGAAGACGACGGCGCAGCCTGGGTCGCGCAGGAAGGGTGGCACTATCTGGCGACCTGGCCAGATAAGACTCTACTTGACGCCGTCATGGCGCGTGTTGCCACCGAAGCGGGTTTGACCACACAGGCGCTGGACGAGGGCGTGCGACTTCGCCGTCGCGATGATGTGCAGTTTGCGTTCAATTTTGCGCCTGAAGCCCGGAAAACGCCCGCGCCGGACGGTACGGCATTCTTGCTGGGCGGTCCGGAACTGCCTACAGCCGGAATTGCAGCATGGCGGATCCAGCCCTAATGACCGCGTCACCGCTCCGCAAACGCACCCGCCTGACCCCGGAAGCGCGGCGCGAGCAGATTCTGGATCAAGCCGCCCGACTGATCCTCGATGAGGGGCTGCATGCGGTCAGCATGGAGCGGCTGGCGCGAGACGTCGGGATCAGCAAGGGGCTGGTCTACAACTACTTTCCGACCCGTGACGCATTGCTGGCGGAATTGCTGCGCCGCGAGCAGGCTGAGTTGCGCGACCGGGGCATGGCCAAGGCCCTGAAGGCCAGCAGCTTTGCCGACATGATTCGCCAGACGACGCGATTGTATCTGGAGCAGACCCGTGACCGCGGCGCGCTGATCGCAGCCTTGCTCTCGGACCCGTCGGTGGCCCGGTTGATGGAGGAAGACAACCGCCTGGATCGCGAGCGGACCATCCGATACTGCGTGCGGGCCGCCCGCCGCGAGTACGACCTTCCACTGCCGCTGGCGATTTCGGTGGTCGATATGCTGATGGCCATCACCGGTCGGGCCGGTCGACAGGTTGCGGAAGGTCTGATGGATGTCGGCCCTGCGACGGAGATTTGCGTCGAGCTGATTACCGGCGCGCTGGCGAGCCTTGATCGAGAGCGGGACGTGAAGGGCTAGATTGTCCTTGTGGCATGGCACGCAGTGCGATTATTGACGATTAATATAATAGATGTGACAGCCAAGGGACGTCCTTGAGGACCTCAATATGGATCAGGCGATTGCACAAGATGGCTTGAGCGGGGGATGGGCGGATGACCCCAAGGTTGTCGCCCTGCGCGCGCATCTTGAGGCCAACAACGGCATCAAGGGGTTGGACATCCTTGAGCCCGGCAACACCGACCATGCGGTCAAACTCTTTCGCCGGGATGGGTTTGTCGTCATCGCCAATGTCTTGAACAGCGAACAGACGGAAATCCTCCGGAACGGCTGCCACGAGGTGGTCTCGGATATTCTGGCGCTGGACCAGGGGCGGGCGGGAAATCGCGGATCGCACCGCTATTCCTTCGGGGGGTCCAGCCTGACGCGCAGCCAGCTGCATCGTCCGGAGTGGCAGATGTTGCTGGATATCCAGACGGTGACCGACACTGTCACGGCGATCTTCCAGTCATCGGACTATGTGCTCCGGGCGGCGAGCGGAGATTTTTGCCTGCCCGGCGCGGTGGAGTATCAGCCTCTGCATTCCGACGTCCAGGATTGGCGCGACCCCAAGATGACGCCCTACAGCGCGTTTCATGATCCGCGCCGACAACTGACGGTCCGCGATCTGCCGTGCCCCTATGTCTGTGTGAATTTCCTGCCGCAGGACGTGACGCCGCTGAACGGTCCCACGCGACAGATCCCGGGCACCCAGCACGCGCGTGTGCCGATCCCGACGCTGGCGGAGGAGCCGGAGTGGATGCGCCTGAGCACGGTCTGTCCCGCACCCGCCGGCGCGATCATGATCCGTGATGTTCGCGCTTGGCACGGGGGGACACCGAACATCGCCAGCGCCGTGCGGTCGATCCCGAACCTGGAGTTTTACGCCCCCTGGTTCCGCGAGCCGATTGTCCACGGCATCACCTATCGCGACTACAGAAAACTGTCGGAACAGGCCCAGCGGCTGGTCCGGCACTGCGTCGCCGACTCCAGCGAAACGCTGCTGACCGGGCCGACCCTGAGAGCCCCATGAACCCATCCATCGGACACGTCGCATGAAGTATCGCCGGCTGGGACGTTCCGCCCTGAAGGTGAGTGAGCTTTGCCTGGGCACCATGAATTTCGGGCCGCGAACCCCGGAGCCGGAGAGCTTTGCGATCCTGGACGCGGCGGTCGAGGCCGGTATCAACTTCGTCGACACCGCCAACCAGTACGGCGGCCATCTGGGGGTCGGCACGACTGAAACCATCCTCGGCCGATGGCTGGCGCAGGACCGGGGCCGCCGCGACCGGATCGTGCTGGCCACCAAGGTCCATGAGCCGATGTCGGATGACGTTAATGACCGAGGCCTGTCCGCCCGTCACATCCAGATGGCCTGTGACGCCAGCCTGAAGCGCCTGGGCGTGGATCACATCGATCTCTACCAGATGCACCACATCGACCGGACTGCGCCGCTCGACGAGATCTGGCAGGCGATGGACCGGCTGATCGCGCAGGGCAAGATCACCTATGTGGGGTCCAGCAATTTCCCCGGATGGGCGATTGCCGGAACGAACGAAAGGGCTATTGCAAGGGGGCGGCTGGGGCTGGTCTCGGAACAGCATCTCTACAATCTGGTCGAGCGCAGGGCGGAGCTTGAAGTGTTGCCCGCCTGCCGGGCGTATGGCGTCGGCGTCATCGTCTGGAGCCCGCTGGCCGGCGGTCTGCTGGCCGGTCCGCCGCAGGGGGATTCCAGTCGCAGGGGGACGGACGCCAGTCGTGCCGGCCGGGCCGCACGCGCGGCGCAGCTTGAGCCGTTCCATGCCCTTTGCACCGACCTTGGAAAACCGCCCGGAGCCGTCGCGTTGGCCTGGCTGCTGCACCAGCCCGGCGTCACATCCACGATTATCGGCCCGGGAAACCTTGACCAGCTCAGCGGCGTTCTGGACGCACCCGACATCCAGCTGGACGGATCGGTCCTGGCCAGGCTTGACGCGATATTCCCGCCCATCGGCGAGGCACCTGAGGCCTACGCGTGGTGAGCAAGGACTGACACTTGTCGAAGGTCCGGAAGCCGAGTTCGTCGGGACCATTGCCGATGTATGGTGGCGCATAGCGATTCAGGAATGCCCAGATGACCGACAAGCCTTCACGCAGTCAGAAGAACTTCGGCAAGCTGGACCGTGACGGCTTCATCCATCGCAGCTGGATCAAGGGTACGGGCCTGCCGGAACACGTGTTCGACGGGCGCCCGATTATCGGTATCTGCAACACCTGGTCGGAGCTGGTGACCTGCCAGTTTCACCTGCGGGATCTGGCCGAGTATGTGAAGCGGGGCGTCTGGGAGGCGGGGGGCGTCCCCATCGAGTTTCCGGCGATGTCGCTGCCCGAGACCCAGATGCGACCGACCGCCATGCTGTTCCGCAACCTGCTGGCCATGGAGGTGGAGGAGAGTATCCGCGCCAATCCCATCGACGGGGTCGTGCTGCTGGGCGGCTGTGACAAGACCACGCCGGGCCAGCTGATGGGCGCGGCCAGTGTGGATCTGCCGACCATGGTGCTGTCTTCGGGGCCGATGCTGAACGGCAAGTTCCAGGGGCGTGATATTGGCTCGGGTACGGATGTCTGGCGGTTCTCCGAGGAGGTCCGCGCCGGGACCATGAGCCTGGCCGACTTCATGGGTGCCGAGGCGGGCATGAGCCGCAGCCACGGCACCTGCAACACCATGGGCACAGCGTCGACCATGGCCAGCCTGATCGAGGCGCTGGGCATGAGCCTGCCGACCAACGCCGCACTTCCGGGCGTGGATGCGCGGCGCAAGACGCTGGCCCACCTGACTGGCATGCGCATGGTGGAACTGGTCAAACAGGACGTGCGGCTTTCGCAGATACTGACCCGCGAGGCGTTCGAGAACGCCATCCTGATGCACGCCGCCATCGGTGGGTCGACCAATGCAGTCGTGCACCTGCTGGCGCTGGCCGGCAGGGTCGGCGTGCCGCTGAACCTTGAGGATTTTTACCAGATCGCCCGCGACGTGCCGCTGCTGGTCAACCTGATGCCGTCGGGCAAATATCTGATGGAGGACTTCTGTTACGCAGGCGGATGCCCGGCTGTGATGAACGAGCTGGGTGCCCTGTTCCGGCGCGATGCGATCACGGTGTCGGGTCATTCGCAGGGGGCCATCGCCGACGCCGCCCAGGTGTGGAACCGCGACGTGATCAGCACCCGGGAGGCACCGTTCGGGCCCTCGTCAGGCGTCTGGGTGCTGCGCGGCGACCTGTGCCCGGATGGCGCGATCTTGAAGCCCAGCGCGGCCACGCCCGAGCTTCTGACCCACAAGGGCCGGGCCGTCGTGTTCGAGACCATCGAGGACTACCACGCCCGCATAGATGACCCCGACCTGGAGGTCGATGCTACCTCGATCCTGGTGCTCAAGGGCTGCGGGCCCAAGGGCTATCCGGGGATGCCCGAGGTCGGCAACATGGCGCTGCCGGCCAAGCTGTTGCAGCAAGGGGTGCGCGACATGGTCCGGATCTCTGACGCCCGGATGAGCGGCACGGCCTATGGCACGGTGATCCTGCATGTGGCACCGGAGACGGCGGCCGGGGGGCCGCTGGCGATGGTGCGCAACGGCGACGAGATCGCCTTTGACGGACCGAATCGGACGCTGGACCTGCGGGTCGATGCGGCCGAGATGGCGCGTCGGCGTGTCGAATGGGAGGCGGCCCGCGAGGCCCCGGCTCATACGCGCGGCTGGTCCAAGCTCTATGTTGACACGGTGCTGCAGGCTGACCGAGGCGTGGATCTGGACTTCCTGGTCGGCAAGACCACCGCCGAAGTGACGCGCGAGTCCCACTGATGGCCTTTGCCAGCTATCCCAGCTTGAAGGACAAGGTTGTCTTCATCACCGGCGGTGCCACCGGCATCGGCGCCAGCCTCGTGGCGCAGTTCCACGCCCAGGGCGCGAAGGTCGCCTTCGTGGACCA
>JANORH010000436.1:0-5991 GCA_031415215.1 Alphaproteobacteria bacterium
GCCTTGACCTTGTCGACGGTCTGGGCCGGATTGGCACCCGACGGAGTCTGGAACCGCACCAACGCCTGGGTGGGCGCGCCGAACGCCTGCACCTGTACATCGCCCAGTTCCATGCGATCCACGGACGCGCGGAGCTTGGCCAGATCAACAGCGCGCGGCGCAGTCGACAATTCCAGCACTGTCCCGCCCTTGAAATCAATGCCGCAGTTCAGCCCACCGCAAGGGAGCTCGAAGGGGATCAAGGCTTTGGCGAGCGACGCCACCACGGCGATTGCCGAGAGAATGGCAGCATACCGAGCGAAGCGAACGAACTGGAAGTTCGTCTTCACCGGGAGGATTTTTATCAGAGGCCACATGTTGATCTCTCGCCTTACGCGATCGGCAGGGTCTTGGGACGGGCAGTTTTGAACCACCAAGCCAGAAGCACCTGAGTAATGAGGACGGCAGAGAACACCGACGTGATGACCCCGATGGACAGTGTCCAGGCGAAGCCCTTGACCGGGCCAGCACCGAACTGGAACATCATCATCGCCGCCAGCAGGGTCGTAAGGTTGGCGTCAATGATGGTGCTCATGGCTCGCGAGAATCCAGAGTCCATGGCCACCACAAGCGTGCGGCCAGCTCTGAACTCGTCGCGCATGCGCTCATAGATCAGCACGTTGGCGTCGACCGCCACCGCCAGCGTCAGGATCAGGCCGGCAATGCCCGGCAAGGTCAGGGTGGCCTGCGTCGCACTCATCGCACCGATGAGCAGCAGGCCGTTGACCAACAGGGCCACAACTGAAACGCCGCCAAACAACATGCCATAAGACAGCAGCATGAACACCATGATCGCGACAAAGCCGACCACGGTCGAAATCTTGCCCGCCGAAATCGCGTCAGCACCAAGCTCGGCACCGACAGTGCGCTGTTCTTCCACGTTCAGCCGCGTGGGCAGGGCACCGGCGCGGAGCAGAATGGCCAGGTTGTTGGCGCTCTCGGTGGTGAAGTTGCCGCTGATCTGGCCTGACCCACCGGTGATCGGCTCATTGATGTTGGGGGCCGACACCACCTTGTTGTCCAGCACAATGGCGAACCGACGGCCCACATTGGCCCTGGTGGCATCACCAAAGCGGCGACCGCCCGTGCCATTGAACCGGAAGTTCACGATCGGCAGCCCGCCGCGCTGGTCGAACCCTGCCTGGGCGTCGGTGAGCATCTCGCCGGTTACCAGGGCGCGACGCTTGACCACGTAGTATGGTTGAATGTCATCGCCCGGGACCAGAATGGAGCCGGGCGGAATCCGGCCGGCCAGAGCCTGATTGATGTCAGCCGTCTCGTCCACCAGATGGAACGTCAGCTTGGCGGTTTGTCCCAGGATCGATTTGAGTTTTTCGGGGTCGCTCTCGCCGGGTGCGGCGACCACGATCCGGTTGATCCCCTGTCGCGTAATGCTGGGTTCGCGGGTGCCCAGCTCGTCGATACGCCGACGAATGATCTCCTGCGATTGCTCGACGGCCCTCGCCGCTTCTGCCGCGAACGCCTCCGGGACGAAGGACAGACGCAGCCTCTGGTCGGTTTCGGTTGCCACCGTAACATCGCGCCCGCCCGCGACGCCGGCCAGCGCGGAGCCGATGTTCTCGCGCAGCTGTCTGGCCGCAGCCGGGACATCGGCCGGATCGGTAATGCGGAGGACCACCGCCCCGCCGACCACGCCCAACCCGGAAAAGGCGATCCGCTTTTCCCCAAGCTGGGTACGGATATCCTCGACCATATTGGTCAGTCGTTCGGTCCGCAGGGCGTTTGTGTCGACTTCGAGCAGCAAATAGGACCCGCCCTGAAGATCGAGACCCAGGTTCAGCGTTTTGTTCGGCAGGAAGCCTGGCAGATTATCGCGCATGGACTGTGGCAAGACGTTCGGCAGCGCAAACAGCAGGCCGAACACCACCGCCACCGCGACGAGAATCAGCTTCCAGCGTGAGAGTGTCATCATGTCGGGTAAGGTCTTCTACGCCTTGGCGTCGTTGGCGGCGGCGGGTTCACCACGAACCCGGACGTCCGAAATCATCGCCTTGACGACCTTGACGGTGACGCCGGTCGCGACCTCAACGCCGACTTCCTTGTCCTCGACACGGACCACCTTGCCGATCATGCCGGACGACAGGACGACTGTATCGCCGCGCTTCAGGGCCGCGATGGTCGCCTGATGCTGCTTCAACCGCCGCTGCTGGGGGCGGATCATCAGAAAATAGAACAGCACGACCAGGGCCACGAGCGGCAGGAACTGCAGCAGCATGGCTTGGGTGCCACCGGCGGCAGCGGCGCCGGCGGCCTGGGCATAGGCGGGGGTTGCGAACATGGCCTCTCCGAAATGGCAATTGAGCGAGCGGAGACAAGGTCTCCCGCGAAAGTCGGCGGAAGCTATGCGCAGTGCCCTGCTTTTGCAATGGAACCCGCTTGGCTCTATGGCCTGAATGCATGGAGAATGACCTGAAACCGCTGTTGGGGCGCATCGCCGAGGCTCTGGAACGCCTGGCACCACCCGCCCGCGCCGACGTCAGCTTCGCGGAGGCGGCGCTGTTCCGGCATGATCCAAAGACCGGCGCGTTCCATCCGGCACCGGATTATCCGATGTCACTGGACGCTCTGGTGGGCGTGGAAAGCCAGAAGTCGCGGTTTGTTGAGAACCTGAAGCGGTTCGCGGCGGGGCTTCCGTCCAATCACGTTCTGCTTTGGGGTGTACGGGGTACGGGCAAAAGCTCGATGGCCAAGGCGGCGTTCATGGCCACGGCGACATCCGCCATCGATCTCAAACTCGTCGAGGTGGATCGCGATCAGGTGACCGCCCTGCCCGGCCTGTTTGATGTGCTGCGGGCCAGGCCTGAGCGGTTTGTCGTGCTGTGCGACGATTTGTCGTTCGAGGAGGGCGCGGCGGCGGCCAAGGCGCTGAAGTCTGCGCTGGAGGGCGGCGTGTCAGGCCCGCCGGAGAATGTGCTGTTCGTCGCGACGTCCAATCGCCGCCACCTCATGCCGCGCGGTCATGCCGAGGATCGCGGTCTGATCGCCACGGCCGAGGATGCCGAGGAAGAGGTCAGCGTCTCAGACCGATTCGGCCTCTGGATCGGCTTTCCGCCGATGAATCAGGCCACCTATCTGGCCGCTGTGCACGGCTATGCCGCTCGCTATGACCTTGGCGTCGCGGATCTGGACCGCCGCGCCCTGCAGTGGTCCCAGCTGCGCGGCGCGCGTTCAGGCCGGGTGGCGTGGCAGTTCATCCGCGATCTGGCGGGGGAACTGGGCAGGCCTCTGCCGTTTTAGCGCGGCAGGACCAGCGCCGGGTCGATGGGCCGGGCGCGTTCCTGGGGAGTGGGCGCGAATCTAACCTCGAAGTGAAGTTGCGGCTCGGCGACCCCACCGGACGACCCGGCCAGACCGATTTCCTGGCCCTGCCTGACTTTTTGCTGCATTCGCACACCCACGCGGGACAGGTGGCCATAGGCCGTGACCCAGCCATCCGCGTGCTTGACCAGCACCAGATTGCCAAAGCCAGGTACCTGGTCACCGGCATAGACAACATCGCCGTCCGCCGCAGACCGAACGGGATCACCGGTGTTGGCGCGGATATTGAGGCCATCGTTACGCTGGCCAGTCCCCTTCGAACCGAAGCTTGACAGGACCTCGCCGCGCAACGGCCAATCAAAGCGACCTGCGCCCATCTGGGTGATCTGCGCATCGCTGGCGGGCGGGCTGGCGACAGGCGCGCCGTCGATGGGGCCTGACGAGGGCGGCGTTGAGGGGGTCGGGCGCCGCACCGGACGGGGCGGTGGCACGTAGGGTTGAGGTGTCGTCGGAAGGCCCGCCGCGGGTGGTTCCACAGGGCGCGAAACCGGCGGGGTCTGCGCTACCGGCGTCGAGCGCGGGGGCAGGAGGGCGGCATCGGGCTGTTGTACCGGGTCCGCGATCGGACCGCGATCACGATAGCCAGGGGGGAGGCGCAGTTTGCGGCCGGGTGTCACGGCTGCGCCGCGCCGAAGGCCGTTCGTCGACCTCAGCTTCTCGACCGAGACCCCGAACCTCTGGGAAATTTCCGCCAGGGTGTCACCGCGCCCGACCACATAGGCCTTGGCCGAGGTGCCGGGCCCACGAATCGTCTCGCCTGGCTGGAGGCGATAGGGTCGCTTCAGCTTGTTGATGCGAGCCAGATCGTCGATCTCGCTGTCCAGTCGCCGGGCGATCCTTTCCAGCGTATCGCCTTTTTTGACCCGATAGGCGGTGCCTGGCGTCTCGATGTTGACCACGCGACCCGTGACCGACCGATCAGAAGACGAGGTCACCGTCGCAGGCGACGATGAGCGACCGGGGCGACTGACGGGCTTTTCGGCAACCTCTTCAGCAGCATCAACGGGACCGTCGCCGCCCGGCACCCGCAGCTTTTGTCCCGGCATCAGCGACGAGCCACGGCCCAGACCATTTTCGGCCTGCAGGGCGGCAATCGTCACGCCGAGGCGGCCCGCGATGGCGAACAGCGTGTCGCCACGCTTCACGACATAGGTTTCCTCAGACGCCCTGGACGCGGGCTTCTCCCGCGCCGGGGCATTGCGCGTCGCCTTGACCACGGCGCGCGGGCCTTTCAGGACCTGACCGGGGTTCAGCCTGTAGGGCTTCTTCAGGCCGTTGATATCGGCAAGGGTCTCGATATCGCTGCCCAGCTTGACCGCGACCTTGGCCAGGGTGTCGCCCCGGCGCACCGTATAGGTCGAGGCTGAATTCGACGCGCGGGCCGCAGCATCCACGCCGACCACGGCGGGCGCGTTGATCTGCGGCGCAGCGCCGGCAAGCGTTGGCAGCGCCACACCTGCCAGCAGGATCAGGGCCATTCGTTGAACGAGGTGCGTCATCGCCGCTCCGGGGTGGACTTGAGAATCATCGGGGCGTCAGGAGGGGTGATGATGGCGGCGCGTCGCCCCCCTCGCCAACCCCCAATCGGCCGCAACACGAAAAGGTCAGAGCTCTTTGGCTACGCCGTCGAGCAACGGCACAAAGCGAACATCAATCAGGTCTTCGATCGTGAAACCGCCCTGCCCGTCGCCTGTGTAGCGGCGCAGAACCTGGACGGGCCCCTTCCCAATCGGTGCCACGAGGACACCGGTGGGTTTCAGTTGTGAGAGCAGGGCTCTAGGTTCATCTGGCGCCGCTGCTGTGACCATAATACGGTCAAAAGGTGCCTGCTCCGGCCACCCCTCGCCGCCATCGCCGAACCGGGTGATCACATTGGTCAGGCCCAGCTGTTTGAAACGCTCCTCGGCCTCGCCCATCAGGGTGCGGTAGCGCTCGACCGTATAGACCAGCCGCGCCAGCTTCGAGAGCACCGTGGTCTGGTAGCCGCTGCCGGTGCCGATCTCCAGCACCCGGTCACGGCGGTCGATGTTCAGCGCCTGGCTCATCAACCCCACCACGAACGGCTGGCTGATGGTTTGGCCGCAGGCGATGGGCAGGGCCGAATCCTCGAACGCGCGCGCCTTGAACAGCTCCTGGGTGAACAGCGGCCGGGGCGTGGTCTCGATGGCGTTCAGCACCTTGGGCTCGGTCACGCCCTGCGAACGCAGCGCCAGGATAAGGCGGGCCATCTGGATTTCGTGTGTGTCGTCCGGTGCCGACATGCCTCAGACCTTCGGCGGTGCGCCGCCCAGTTGACCCTTCAGGTCATGGACAGTCTTTTGATGGGTCAGGTCGATATGCAGCGGCGTCACCGAGATCTTGCCGTCGTAGAGCGCGCGCAGGTCGGTGCCCTCGGGCGGGCTGGACCGCAGCGCCTTGAAGCCGACCCAGTAGTAATCGCGGCCCCGTAGGTCGGTGCGCTTTTCATTGTGTCGGATCTGGAAGTCGCGGAAGCCCTGGCGGGTGACCTCGACCTCCTTGATGTTGGCGACGTCGCCGTTCGGGAAGTTGATGTTAAGCACCACATCGCTGGGCCAGCCGATCTCCATCAACCGCTTGATGATGCCGGGGCCG